>JAGWTX010000074.1 GCA_028875955.1 Bacteroidota bacterium
CGGATCCGGGATGGAACCCGAAACCACAAAAGCTTTTTCATCCACCGGAATCGATCCCCGCAAAAACCCGTGTTGCGAATAAGGGGCCAGATAGATGTCTGTCTGGTCGCCTGTACCTTTTGCGGCAGACCTGAGCTCATTATCAAAATGTTCCGTGAACAAGGAAGGTTTTGTCTTTAGGACCACCACTTTATCCCCTATCCGGCTACCGGATCGCAGATACAGGTCGTATTGGTTTTCATGCCAGTTTAACGCAGCAGGACCGGCTCCGTAATAATTTCCCAGGTCTTCCCAGATCCATCCGTTGGGGGTAAATTGGGTATCCCATTTCCCATTTTCACCGATCAGATTGCCGGAAATTTTTTTTATCCCCTTGGATTTTAAAAAGCGGATCATTTCCTGTATTTGCCGGTCCTCTTTTGTGGCGTCATACCGCCAGCTTCCCAACGTGGGGTCACCGTTTCCTGTCAGATACAGATTCCCCTGTAATACATTGCCTGAAACAGGCGCATCGTAGCCCAAACGGGTGGTATACCGAAAATCCGGACCCAGCAGTTCCATTGCCGCAATGCTGGTGAAAATTTTCTGACAACTCGCAGGTGCCAGACCGGTTTCTTCATGGATGGCTATCAATTTTTCTCCGGTAACAGCATTGATCACTTCCAAACCCAACATGGCATGCTTCATCTGCACATCATCCTGTAATGCGAGTGCTGCATTTCTCAGTTTTTCAGACAGGTTTTGCGCCTGAATTCCCATTGACCATACACATAACATAAAAAACCAGCTGACTCTTTTCATAATTGACCTTTACTTTGCACTAAAATTACAGTAAGCTGCGCATGGAAAAAGTTTTTGCTACCATCATTACGATTGGAGATGAGTTATTGATCGGCCAGGTGATTGATACCAATAGTGCTTTTATCGCTCAGGAATTGAACAAAGCTGGCATTCTGGTCAGACACCGGTTGGCCGTTGGCGATAACTGGGAGGATATCTGGGAAGCATTGGATACCGAAAGCCGCCATGCTTCCCTGATCATTATAACCGGGGGCTTGGGACCCACCGCTGACGATATCACCAAACCGCTTCTTTGCGAATACTTCGGGGGCAAGATGATTGTTGACCAGCCTACACTGGATCATGTGACGCATATATTTGAACAGATCCTCAAAAGACCCATGATCGAAAGAAATGCCAAACAGGCGGAAGTGCCGGATGTGTGTACGGTGTTGAAAAACGAAAAGGGAACCGCACCGGGCATGTTGTTTCAGAAAGAGGGAAGAATTTATGTTTCATTACCCGGTGTGCCCCATGAGATGAAATGGTTAATGACAAACCAGGTAATCCCCCGGCTGCCCCAATATTTTCAAACCGGTTTTGTGGAACATCGTACCCTGTTAACAGCCGGTGTCGGGGAATCTTTTCTGGCTGAAATGATCCGGGAAATCGAAGAAGCGCTTCCCGCCCATATCAAACTGGCTTATTTACCCAATTATGGTATGGTTCGTTTGCGGTTAAGCGCTTTTGGCTGGGACAAACAAAAATTATCAGAAGAAATTGAAGCGCAATTCGCCATTTTTAAAAATGCGGTAAAGGAATACCTGGTTACCGATCAGGATATTCCCATGGAGCAGGTGGTGGCGCAGTTGCTGTTGGCAAGGGGCAAAACTCTGGCAACCGCTGAAAGCTGCACCGGTGGCTATATTGCGCACCTGCTTACCAGTCATCCGGGCGCTTCCGCCTATTACCAGGGCTCCGTAGTCAGTTATGCCAATGAAATCAAACAAAGGGTGCTTTCCGTGAGTGCCGATACGCTGGCAACCGACGGGGCTGTCAGTGAAGCCACTGTACAGCAAATGGCAGGTGCTGTGTTGAAAATCATGCAGACAGACTATGCCATTGCGGTAAGCGGTGTCATGGGGCCCGATGGGGGAACAAAGGAAAAACCGGTGGGCATGGTATGGATTGCCGTTGCCAGCAGGGAAACCACAAAAACACAGTTATTTTCCTTTCGATTTGACAGGAGAAGGAATATTGAACTGACAGCTACCAATGCCCTCAACCTTTTGCGTATCTTTATACTTCAAAATCACTAACGGGTGTTCGTATTTGACTGGCAACCGATACATTTGCAAAACAGAATTTCATTGAGTAGATTTCCTGTAGTTTAGAAAATAGAAATTGAACGGGTACCAAAGAAATCCTGGAATTTTACCCAATTAAAACAGCACGATAGTATGGCAATTGCTGAACTGGTAATGCCCAAACTGGGCGAGAGTATCATGGAGGCCACGATACTTAAATGGCATAAGAATGTTGGCGATCCTGTCAAACAGGATGAAACGGTATTGGATATTGCAACCGATAAGGTGGATAGTGAAGTGCCTTCTACGGCAGACGGTATCCTGACTGAGATCCTTTTCAATATCAATGACGTGGTTCCCATCGGTACCGTAATTGCCCGGATCAGTACCGGACAGGAAAACGGTAAGAATGCAGAACCGGAAACATCTCAACTTTTAGTTGAAGTAACCTCACCAGAAGTGTCAGAACCAGCTATTTCTGAAACCGTAACCAGTAACGGACTTGCGGAATCCTTTTATGAAACACCGGAAGAAACACCGGAAGTGCCCTACACTCCTGCACAAAATCCGGTAACCCTTGCGGAAGCACCCGTTACCAACCGGTTTTATTCACCACTGGTGCTGAACATTGCAAACAGCGAAGGTATCCCCTTAAGCGAACTGGAAAGGATTCCCGGAACGGGCAATGAAGGAAGGGTTACCAAAAAAGACATCCTGCAATATGTGGCTGATAAAAAAGCCGGCAACACGCCTGCCTATACCGCACCTGCGGTTGCAACACCCCCGGTATCAAAACAACCTGAACCGGCAGCCAGGATCGTATTGCCCAAACAACCGGAAACCCAGACTGAGGCTTTTATGCCCGCTTCGCATTCCGGAAAACTGTTTGATCCATCCCTGGTTGTCTTATCGGGAGAGACAGAAATTGTGGAAATGGACAGGATGCGTAAACTGATTGCCAAACACATGGTAAACAGTGTCCAGACAAGTCCGCACGTGACCAGTTTCGCGGAAGCGGATGTCACAAATATTGTCCAATGGCGTCAGAAAGTGAAAACCGAATTTGAAAAAAGGGAGAACACACGTCTCACTTTCACACCCATTTTTATTGAATGTATCGTGAATGCGATCAAACGGTTCCCGCTGATCAATTGCTCACTTGACGGAGATAATATCATCATCAAAAAAGATATCAATATCGGTATGGCAACCGCTTTGCCCACCGGGAACCTGATCGTTCCGGTGATCAAGGGAGCCAACCAGCTGAATATTGTGGGACTGAGCAAATCAGTGAACCAAATGGCAGATGCTGCGCGGAACAACCGGCTCAAACCCGAAGATACCCAGGGCGGAACATTCACCCTGACCAATGTGGGAACCTTTGGCAGCCTGATGGGAACCCCCATTATCAACCAGCCGCAGGTGGCTATCATGGCCGTAGGAGCAATAAAAAAACGTGCCGTCGTGATTGAAACATCCGAAGGTGATACCATCGGGATCCGACATATGATGTATTTATCCCTCAGTTATGACCACCGGATCGTTGATGGCAGTATCGGAGCCAGTTTTTTAACCGAAGTTGCCAGGGAGATGGAAGCCTGGGATCCGGATAAACAATGGTTTCAGTATTTGTAATGACAACTTGTATTGTTTCGAAATAAAAATAAAAGAGCGGCCCGAAAGAGCCGCTCTTTTATTTTTCCTGGAATCAATTGCAATTAATTACCCGTCGGAGTTTCATCCGTGGCAACACTGATCACCTGATCACCGGGTTGAATATTGCCATAAATCTCCACTTTATCCACCGATTGATTGCCCGTTTCCACTTCCACCTGCTGCGTTTTTCCATTTACCACTTTCAGCACATATTTTTTCTCTGTTGAAGTAACAACAGCTGTTCTTGGCACATACATGGCTTTGGGATCTCCCTTTGAATAAAGCATCACATCAGCATACATGCCCGGTGCCAATTGCGCATCCGGATTGGGTACATCAATTTCCATTCTTTCACTGCGGTACTGGGAATTGATGTTCATGGATTTCCGGCTGATATAGCCAGTCAGTCTTTTTCCCTGCAGAGCACTTACATAAAAAGACACGGTATCCTTGTCTTTCAGCGTATTGGCCATTGATTCCGGGATATCCACCTGCAGTCGCAAATGATCGATCTGTTTCAACTCCAGCATGGGTTTGTCTTTTGCCACCGCACTCACCAATGCACCAGGGTGCACATTTCTTTCCGTTATCACTCCGGTAAAGGGTGCGGTCACATTCAGATAACCCAGCATGGTTTTCTGCATTTCCCAGTTGGCTTTTTCAGCATTACTCAGGGAACTGTCTGCTTCCATCTTTGCCTTGGCAGAAGACAAATCCAATGGAGATATGGCGCCTGCTGTAAGGGCCGCTTCCTTCAGTCGTTGATAATGTTCCTTGTCGATGGAATAGTCCGAAAGCGCCCTGGCATATCTTTCCCTTGCTTTCAGACTGGCTTCCACCAGTTCCGGGGCTTCCAGAACCATCAGACGGTTGCCTTTGGAAACCTTTGAACCCACATCTACCAAAACGGTTTTTACATAGCCGTTTACTTTTGGAAAAATGCTGACTTCCTGATAGGCAGCCAGCTGGCCCGGGATTCGCAATTCAGTAGCCACACCACCCGAACCCACCGCAACCAGTGCGGGCAGAACGGGCTTGGCAACCGCTACCGGTTCATTGGCTTTCAACTTTTTTTCGGAGCAAGCCCCCAGCAAGAAAGCCGGTATTGATAAGAATACAAGATATTTCATGGTTTTATTTTTTTGTATTTGAAGATTCAGGTAACATGGAAACAGATTCGAAAGAGGCTTTTTGACGGATCCAGCCGTACACCAGCGGAACAATCAGCAAGGCCGCGACCGTGGATGCGATCAGTCCCCCGATCACCGCCCTACCCAGTGGCGCCGATTGATCTCCCGCTTCCCCCAAACCACTGGCCATGGGGATCATACCGGCAATCATCGCAAGACTGGTCATCAAAATGGGTCTTAAACGGATACTGGCGGCAACCGATGCGGCTTTAAACGGATCCCGGTATTCCTCCCGCAACGATTCGGCATTGGTTACAATCAGAATGGCATTGGCCACGGATACACCGATACTCATGATAATTCCCATATAGGATTGCAGATTCAGCGTAGCCCCGGTTGCCAGCAACAGCAATAGCGAACCCAATAAAACAGCAGGCACGGTAGACAAAACTGAAATCGCCACACCAAAAGATTGGTAATTCGCAGTCAGTAGTAACAGGATCACCACAATAGCCACCAGAAGACCCGATTGCAGGGAATCAAGGGTTTCTGTCAGCAGTGAAGACATCCCCTTTATTTCAGCCAATAAACCCCTTGGCGGTGTACCCAGTGATTGTATGGCGGCATTCACGGCAGCGGTTGCCGTACCCAGGTCTTTTTTATAGATATTGGCCCGCACAGTCAGGAACCTTCTGGGTCCTGCCCTGTCATATTCCCCGGGCAGATATTTGATCGCAAAAGTTGCCACATCCGAGAGTATGGGTCTTTCTTTTCCCTTTACCAGCGGAATCGATTTCAATGTTTCCAGTGAATTCATGATATATTCCGGCACTTCCACCTGTACCTGATAGGTATAGGCCACTTTTGTATCCAGCCATTGGATCTTTTCCGTAAAGCGGCTGGAAGAAGTGGCATCCGTTATGCTTCTGGCCACTTCCTGTAAACTGATACCCATTTGCGCCAGTTTGAAACGGTCCAGGGTAATGGATACGGTTGGGAAATGCAGCGGCTGGGCAATCTGTACATCTCTGAGATAACTTACTTTTTTGAGTTTATTCAGGAGCTTGTCTGCATATTGATTGATGTCATCAAAATTCTTTCCCGCCACCCTGACTTCAATAGGTGTGGAAGCACCCTGTGCCATGATCTTTTCAGTGAGTTCAATGGGTTCAAATGATATGGAAACACCGGGATAGGCTTTTCCGATATTAGCCCTTAACCGGTCTTTCAGATCATCCAGGTTTACCTTATAATCCTCCGCCAGGTTCAATTGCATAACCGCTTCATGGGTACCGCTATTGAAAATATAGAGGTTACTGGTACCATAACTACTGGGGATCAAACCGATATATACCGAACTGATGGTCACATTCCCGTTTACGGTGGAATCGATCAAAGACAGGATCCCTTTTACGGTCCTTTCGGTTTTTTCCAACCGGGTACCATCCGGTTCCTTGATACGGATCTGTAATTGTCCGTTATTGGTTTTAGGGAGCAGATCCTTTCCGATGGATACAAAACAAAAACCCGCCAATGACAATACCACCAGTAAATAAACAATCACGATCGGTTTTCGTTTGGGCATCCATTGATTGATGCGACCTGCCAGTTGCATTTTCAGCTTTTGGAAAAAGTCGTTTTCTTCCGGATGGGTCTCATCTTCCCTGTTGTGTTCGGATATTTCATTTCTTTCACCCTGATCCAAAGCCAGACCGGCATGTGCATGTTGTTTCTGGTGATGGTACTGAAATTTTTCTGCTTTCAATAACCAGTTGGATATAACCGGAACCAGTGTCTGCGCGGCAATGAATGATACGATCATGGCAAAACCGATAGAAAGAGACAAGGGCAGGAACATGGCTTTGGGTACTCCGTTCATGACAAATGAAGGTGCAAAAACGGCCAGGATACACAACAGAATCAATAACAGGGGAAAGGAAATCTCCTCGCAGGCATCCATGATGGCCTGTTTTTTTGATTTCCCCATTTCCAGGTGCTGGTGAATGTTTTCGATGGTCACCGTTGCCTGGTCCACCAATACCCCGATGGCCAGCGCCAGACCGCTCAGGGTCATGATATTGATGGTTTGCCCCGCCAGATTCAAAAACAAAAGTGCACTCAGGATAGCTACCGGGATCGTGATCACCACAACCAGGCTGCTTCGCCAGTCTTTCAGAAACAAAAGCACCATCAACCCCGTAAGCAAAGCACCCAGTACCCCTTCTGTCATCAGGCTTTTAACCGCATTCATCACAAATACCGACTGGTCAAATTCATAACTCACGTTCACATCTTCGGGTAAAAGGTTTTTCATTTCCGGTATTTTGGCCTTTAGGTTCTGCACCACGCTCCAGGTAGAAGCATCGGCTGTTTTCACCACCGGAATATATACCGATCTTTTCCCGTTGATAAGTGCATAGTCCACCGTAACATCCGATCCGTCTGCCACATTAGCCACATCATGTATAAAAACAGTGGCCGAACCATTGGTTGTAATGGGGATATCCTGAAACCTGGCCACACTTTCTTCCAGCGAGTTCACGGTTGTCACATACATCAGGCTGTCTACCCGTAAATTACCGGAGGGTGTCATTGCATTGTTTTTGGCAATGGCTTCCACCACCTGATCGGGTGAAATGTTATACCTGCGCAGTTTTTGCGGATCCACATTCACCAGAACAGATCGGGAGTTGGCACCAAAGGGCGGAGGGGCGGATAAGCCCGGTACGGTAGAAAACATAGACCGTATCCGGGTAACTGCCAGGTCATAAATTTCTTTGAGTGATTTTGTCTTGCTGCTAAACACCAATTGACCCACCGGAAGCGAGGAAGCATCAAAACGGATCACCTGTGGCGGTAAGGCGCCGGGTGGAAAAAATTTCGAAGCCCGGTTTACCTGTAAGGCCACCTGAGCCGATGCTTCGGCCATATTGGTATTCTCATAGAAGCTGAGTTTGATCAGGGTCAGCCCCTGGATATTCTTGCTTTCCATGTTTTTGATACCGGTCACATACAGAAACTGATCCTGCATCCGGGTGGAAAAAAATCCTTCCATCTGTTGGGGCGACATCCCCCCATAAGATTCGATCACATAAATGGTGGGAAGGTTCAATTTGGGAAATATATCAATGGGAATTGTCCGAATCGCCATGACGGAAAACAACAATAACCCCGTAAAAAGAACCAATACCGTGATCGGTCTTTTTAGCGCTGCACGTACCATAATAAATTAATTGAGGGTTTGAATAAATTGGGTCAGGTTGCCGGTGGATGCCGCCTTGGATAATTCTGCCAGGTACCAGTCGTTCAGCGTTTCGATATAATCGGTTTGTGAACGGTACAAGACAAAGGACGCATTGGTCAGATCAATCAGTGTGATGATGCCTGCCCGGTATTGAGCCAGTTTCTGCGCATAGGTTTCTTTTGCCGATTGTAACTGAACCGGTATCTCCAGCAGATTGGCCTGGGTCATCCTCAGCGAATTATCCGCCTGTTCACTGGCATTGTTCAAGGTGAATTCCTGCTGTTTCCGTTCATTTTCGGCGGACGACATTTCAAATTTATTGATCGTTAAAGCATCCCTTTTGTGAATACCGCTGAAAAGCGGATAGCTCAGCGAGATACCTAAACCATA
>JAGWTX010000704.1 GCA_028875955.1 Bacteroidota bacterium
GGATGCATCCTGGTAGTTGGCATTGTTCACCGTGCTATGTTGATTTTCATCCAGCTGTAACCAGATATAGGTTAGTACATCCGGAGAGTTGTTGTAATAGGTAACGGTTTCCGATCCTTTCAATAAAAGGTTGGGTTCATCCAGTTCGCACTTGATGTTGTAGTCAGCACGTTGTTGCCAATATTTTGGCCCCGGGGCACCACTGGCAGTGCGGAATTCATTGGGGGTTGGCAGGATGGTTCCCAGCTGTTCGAACTTGTTTCCATGGTTGGAACCCGGGTTGTTGTGAATGTCCTGTGCCTGTAGGCTTCCCATACAAGCCAGCAACAGAAACAGGTAACTTACTCTTCTCATGATTGTTAGTTTTAGAATGGTATTCTTTCGATGGCCATCTGAAGTGCGACAGCGAAAATACCGCCTGACAGATAGAGCAGGTATTCTCTCCGGTTTAACTTAAGAATGGATACGAATATAAAGGAAATCAATAAAACGCCGGTTACAATCAGCAACTGACCTGCTTCCAGACCCAGGTTGAAGGCAAGCAGCTGCATCACTACATTCTGATCCGATCCCAACAGGCTTTTCAGGTAGCTGCTGAAACCCAGTCCATGCACCAGACCAAAAAAAAGCGCAAAGAAATAGATCAGGGGGAATCTGGACTTGAAGGCAAATTTTTTCACAAACACATTGCTGATGGCCGTGATCACAATGGTTACCGGGATCAGGAATTCGATCCATTTCACCGAATACTGAACCAGGTTAAAGACGCTCAGGGCCAGGGTAATGGAATGCCCGATCGTGAAAGCGGTTACCAGCACCAGGATTTTGCGCCAGTCGCTGAACTGGTAACGAAGGCATAGGGCCATGACAAAAAGGATATGATCGATCCCTCTCAGATCGGCAATATGGTGGTAACCAATAGAAAAGTATAGTCCGAAATCATTCATGTGCAGGATGTCAAATTAATCAGGACATTTGTAGCTGAAAAAAATGGATGGTTGAATGGTAAATATAATGGTTCAATGGTTGTTCCCCGCAATTCTATCGCTGATGCACCCCTTTTACGTGTCAGTTATAGAAATAAATCATAATGCGAAAACCGCTACGGTTGAGATAAGTGTACGCATTTTTACCCAGGACCTTGAAAAGACCCTGCAAAACCATACCCAGGCAAGGATTGATATCATGAATCCTCCTGATCCGGCATTCCTGGACAAACAGATCAATACCTATCTGAATCAGACCCTTCAGTTAAAGGTCAATGGCCAGCCGGTGAAAATGAATTATCTGGGACATGAAATCCAAAAAGAAAGTGTCTGGTCCTATCTGGAAGTGCCCAAAGTGGCTGATCTGAAAAAACTGGATATCAACTGTACGCTTTTATACGACTATGAAAAAACGCAATCCAATATCTTTCATGTAAAGAGTAAGGGAGAGGATAAAAGCTATAAACTGGATTACCCGGAGACAAAGACGGTTTTTAGTTTTTAGTGTTAATGGTTCCCTGCAACCTGTCATTTATAATGCAATAAATTTCAAAGAGACGACTGAATGATGTAGACAGTAACTTTTATTCGGGTTACCTACTCAATGCTGCTGTTTGCATCATAATCCTAAAGGATTTA
>JAGWTX010000075.1 GCA_028875955.1 Bacteroidota bacterium
ATGATATCCTGGTTTGTGCCTTCCCATTGTTTTCTTCCCTGATGCAGATAAACGATATGATCGCCGATCTCCATCACACTGTTCATATCATGGGTTACTACGATGGTGGTAATATTGAATTCGCGTGTGATTTCCTGGATCAGTTTATCGATCACCAGTGATGTTTGCGGATCCAGACCGGAATTGGGCTCATCACAGAAAAGGTATTTTGGATTCAACACGATGGCGCGGGCGATACCCACCCTTTTTTTCATACCTCCGCTGATCTCAGAAGGAAAGCGTTTATTCGCATCGGTCAGATTCACCCTTTCCAGCACCTCGTTTACCCTTTTCTTTTTTTCTGACTGCGGCCAGTTGGTAAACATATCCAGCGGAAACAATACATTCTGCTCAACCGTCATCGAATCAAATAAGGCAGTTCCCTGAAACAGCATGCCGATTTGTTGTCGGAGTAATTTTCGCTGGTCGTTTTCCATCAGGGTCATATCCTCCCCGTCATATAAGATTTCGCCCTTGTCCGGTTTAAACAGTCCAACCATGCATTTGGTCAAGACCGTCTTCCCGCTTCCGCTGGTTCCGATGATGAGGTTACATTTGCCGGTCTCCATTTGTGCACTAATGTCCTCCAGGATGGTTCTCCCGTCAAATGCCTTGTGTATATGCTTGATTTCAATCATTCCCCTGCAAGTTAGCCCAGTTTCTTTTTACCCTTGTGAAACGAATCTTAAAAAGCTCATAAAACCAGAACCTGGTTTCTGAGCAGGTCTTCAAAGGAATCCCTTTTGCCGATCAGCCAGGTCTGGTCCTTACTTACCAAAACCTGTGCCGGTTTAAAGCGGGAATTATAATTACTACCCATTTCAAAGCCATAAGCACCTGCATTATAAAAAACGAGGAGATCGCCTTCCCTTACCTCATTCAATTCCCGGTCAGTTGCGAATGTGTCTGTCTCGCAGATATTGCCCACAATGGTATAGGGTCTGAGGGGTCCTTCCGGGTTGCTGATGTTTTGGATGCGGTGATACGCATCATAGAACATGGGTCTGATCAGGTGGTTAAAACCGCTGTTGACGCCTGCAAAATGGGTCTGGCCGGATTGTTTCAGAACGTTCACTTCGGTTATAAAATAGCCACATTCGCTAACCAGAAACTTACCTGGCTCAAACCAGGCTTCGAAACTGCGTTGATGGGTTGCAGATAACTGATCAATGATTTCCGCCACTTTTTGTCCGAGAAGCGGGATATCCGTACCGGATTCCCCTTCTTTATAGGGCACTTTGAATCCACCGCCAAGGTCCAGAAAACGCACTTCCGGAAAATGCGGAACCAGGTCGGTAAAAATACCGGCCACTTTCATAAAGACAGAAACATCCTTGATCTCACTGCCGGTATGAATATGCAATGCGTGTATGAAGAGATCGTTCTCTTTTACCAATGCCAGGATCGTATCCAGCTGTTCAATCGGGATACCGAATTTGCTTTTTTCATGTCCGGTGGAGATCTTCAGGTTCCCACCCGCCATGATATTGGGACGGAGACGGATGCCTACAGGATAGCTATGCCCGTATTTCTTGCCGAATTTTTCCAGATTGGATAAACTGTCGATATTGATCTTTACGCCCAGTGCAACCGCCTCTTCAATTTCGCTGAAGGCGATGCCGTTACTGGTGTACAAAATATTGTCTTTTTCAAAACCCGCGTGCAGGGCCAGTTTTACTTCGTTGATCGAACTGCAGTCAATATCACAGCCGAGTGAAAGGATATGGCGAAGGATATTGATATTGGTAAGCGCTTTGCTTGCATAGAAAAACCTGGTATGGCTTTTCCGGAACGCATTCTGTAACAGGGTATACTGTTCGGTTATTTTTTCGGCATGGTAAACATAAACAGGGGTACCATATTGTGCCGCGATAGTACGGAGTTGTTCTTCGGTTAGGGTTGCTGACATGCTGCGAAGATAATTGTCTTATGGTTTCATTCCGCAGCCAGGCTGAATCGCTTACCGGGGATCTGTTTCAGGTGTTTCTTCTGATCGGTCGGTGGTATCGGTTTCATCCGGTTTGATGATGAGTTCACCATCCTCATTTACCGTAATCCCGGAAATCGGCTCTGTATCAGCCGCGTTTTCTTCCGTTTCCTGATTGGCTGTCATGGCATCCGCCACCTGGGTATCGGTAAAGTCTTCCGGATTGATTAAGGTTCCTTCCACGATCTGTTCGGCCAGCACTTCCCTGATTTTTGGCAGGTCTTCGGCGGAATTGATACCGAAATAGTCCATAAAGTTTTTGGAAGTGGCATATACCAGCGGTTTACCGGGCATGTTTTCATTTCTGCCACTGATCAAAACCAGTTCTTTTTCCAGGAGTTTCTGAATACTGTAATCACTGTTCACCCCCCGGATGGCTTCGATCTCACCCTTGGTGATGGGTTGCTTGTAGGCAATGATGGCCAGTGTTTCCAAAGCAGCGTTGGATAACCTTTTTAAAAACTTATCGCCATTGAGTTGTGCAATCGTGGGGTGATAAGCGACTTTGGTCAGAAACTGCCAGCCGCCCCCGCTTTCGCGTACTTCAAAGGGATAGAATTCAGATGCATATTTTTCACGGATACCTTCCAGGGCGCTCTCTACCTGATCAAGCATGATCCGCTCTTCCAGGAAACCAAAATGGTTGTTGATAAGTTCCACAATATCCAGGGATGATAGTGGTTTTTCACTGGCAAAGATGAGCACTTCAATGTGGGGTATGATCTGGCTGATTTCCATAGTTAATTTGAAAATATGAAGATTTGAAAAGGAATCACATGTGTCATGTTCCGATGAACACATTTTCAATCTTTCAAATCTTATCCCTGTAATGCTGCGGCACCGCTAACGATTTCTGTCAACTCGGTGGTAATGGCAGCCTGTCTCGCACGGTTATAGCTGATCTTGAGCGATTTCAATAGTTCATTGGCATTCTCACTAGCCTTATCCATCGCAGTCATACGGGCACCATGTTCACTCGCATTGCCATCGAGAACTGCTTTGTACAATTGTGTATTCAGGATCTTGGGCATCAGTTCTGCAATCAGTTCCTCTTTGGC
Organism: Bacteroidota bacterium; assembly: GCA_028875955.1. Classification (GTDB taxonomy): domain Bacteria; phylum Bacteroidota; class Bacteroidia; order Chitinophagales; family Chitinophagaceae; genus Sediminibacterium. Next base: position 3,085 of record JAGWTX010000075.1, read on the forward strand.
CGGTTCAAAAATAAAATCCGATTTTTTGGCACCTGCTTTTTGCGCCACTTTCGGAATCGGTAAGAACTGCTCTGCAACAAACCGCTGGGTAGCGGCGTTTTTGAATTCACTGTATACCAGTTCCACCGCATCAAACTCCTTGTTTTCAAAGGCATGCATGGCTGCCTTGGCTGCTGCCTGCACATTTTCAAAATTCAGGTTCAGATAGATGTCCTTGTAATCCGCATTGGTTTGATATCCCGCTTTGGTTAAGCCTTCGTATCCTTTTTTACCAATATTCCAGATGGTTACGTTTTTTTTCTTCAGTTGTGCTGCATACTTCTCTGCAATCGTGGATTTGGCCAGTTTGATGATATTGGCATTATAGCCTCCGCACAAACCCCTGTCGCTCGTAATCACGATCAGCAATACTTTTTCCACGGTTCTTTCTTCTGCCAGCTTCAATGTCATACCCCCTTCAATACTGCTCACAATATTACTCAGCATTTCCTGCAGCTTCTGGGCATAGGGGCGCATCTGGGTAATGGACTCCTGAGCGCGGCGCAATTTGGCAGCACTCACCATTTTCATGGCTTTTGTAATCTGCTGGGTACTTTGTACACTCTTGATACGGTTACGAACTTCTTTTAACTGTCCTGCCATATTAGTAAGGTTTCTGGATCCGTGCTGTGAGCAGTTTTACCACATTTCTCAGCCGGAACAGGGTTCTTTTATTTTGGCTGCAAAAGTAGCAGAATCGCCCTGAAATTCCATTCTTTTTCCAAAAATCCACCTGAAAAGAAATCCGGGGCGGGCAGATTGATTTTGGAAGACAGAGGCTTACCCGGGTGGAAACCAGTTTTTCTGCCGGACAGCCGGTATTTAGTCATTGATTCGTAAGTATTTGTGACGTATTGCCAGTTCCGCAAACCCTCATCGGCGCCAATCCGGATCTTGCCAAACAGCGGATCCGTCTAAAAGAGAAGCTTATTTATACATTAGAATAAAAACTTATGTTTATAATGTAGTTATATTTTATTTTTTCAAATGAGCTTCACGGGTGCCGGAAAACAGGGGAAAATCGATTGGATACGTTTCAAAAAGACAGAACCTCCTGTACCGCGTTTTTGTGTTAACCAATTGATAAAGATGCGTTCATCCTTATTTGCCCTTCCTGCCTTGTGCAATTTCTTTACCTTTGCCGGCTTAGATTCAAGTGCCAAAATGGCTCGAAAATATTTTTCGCACCTTTTTTGCCTATAAACCCAATATTATCACACCAGACCAAGCTATATGTTGAAGTTAATTTCAAAATTATTCGGGGGAAACAAGAGTGAGAAGGATGTGCAGCAGTTGATGCCCATTGTCAATAAAACCAATGTATTTTTCGCGGAATACCAGCATTTGTCCAATGATGCGTTGCGGAACAAGACCCATGAATTCAGGGAAAGAATCAAAGCCCATCTGTCAGATATCGACCAACTGATCGAATCCCGGAAGGAAGCTGCAGAAAATCTTTCTGAAGTGGATATACATGGCCGTGACGCCATTTACCAGGAAGTGGACAAACTGAAAAAAGACCGGGATAAAAAAATTGAAGAGATACTGGCTGTGATCCAGCCGGAGGCTTTTGCTGTTGTAAAAGAAACTTCCCGTCGTTTTAAGGAAAACACAGAAATTATAGCAACTGCCACGGAACTGGACAGGGATTTGAGTGTCAGGAAGGATTATATCCGGATTGACGGTGACAAATCCATTTTTAAAAATTCCTGGACGGCAGGGGGTGGTACGGTTACCTGGAACATGGTGCATTATGATGTGCAGTTGATCGGTGGTAGCGTGCTGCACCAGGGGAAAATTGCGGAAATGGCAACGGGTGAGGGTAAGACATTGGTGTCTACGCTGCCCGCCTATCTGAATGCGCTGGCCGGAGAAGGTGTTCATATCGTAACGGTGAATGATTACCTGGCCAGAAGGGATAGTGAGTGGAACGGAACCATTTTTGAATGGCTGGGTTTGCGGGTGGATTGTATTGACAAGCATGAACCCAATAGTGAAGCCCGCCGGAATGCCTATATGGCCGATATCACTTATGGTACCAATAATGAATTCGGTTTTGATTATCTACGGGATAACATGGTGCATACACCGGAGGAAATGGTACAGCGAAAACACCATTTCGCCATGGTGGATGAGGTGGATTCCGTTTTGATCGATGATGCCAGAACGCCACTGATCATTTCTGGCCCGATCGGGCATGTTACCGGTGAACAGCAGTTCTTTGAACTGAAACCCAGGATCGAAAAACTGGTAGAGGCCCAAAAAAGGGCAACCAGCCAGTTCCTGCTGGAAGCCAAGAAAAAAATAAGCGAAGGCAATGACGATCCCAAGGACGGGGGACTGGCCTTGTTCAGGGCACACAGGGGTTTACCCAAGAACTCTGCATTGATCAAATACCTGAGTGAACCCGGTATGCGTGTAAAACTGCAGAAGACCGAGAACTATTACCTGGCGGATCAGTCACGCGAAATGCCCAAGGCGGATGAAGAGTTGTATTTCTATATTGATGAGAAAAATAACTCAGTAGAGTTAACCGATAAGGGGATCCAGCTGATCACCCGTTCCGGTGAGGATCCCAATTTCTTTATTCTTCCTGATATCAGCATGTCATTGGCCGCCGTTGATAATGACAGCACATTGACCGCCGAAGAAAAACTTCAGAAAAAAGAAAATATCATCAATGACTATTCTGTAAAAGCAGACCGTATCCATACGGCACAACAGTTATTGAAAGCCTATACCTTATTCGACAAGGATGTGGAATATGTGGTGATGGATGGTGGTGTGAAAATCGTGGATGAACAAACGGGTCGTATACTCGATGGCCGCCGTTATTCCGACGGTTTACACCAGGCGATTGAAGCAAAGGAAAATGTAAAGATCGAAGCCGCCACACAAACCTATGCAACCGTAACCCTGCAGAATTACTTCCGTATGTATCATAAGCTGGCCGGTATGACCGGTACAGCAGAAACAGAAGCTTCAGAGTTATGGGATATCTATAAACTGGATGTGGTTTCCATCCCGACCAACGTGCCGGTGATCAGGAAGGATGAGCAGGATCTGGTTTTCAAAACCAAGCGTGAAAAATTCGGTGCCGTAATCGATTCGATCGAAAAACTGGTGGCGGAAGGACGCCCGGTACTGGTTGGTACCACATCCGTAGAAGTGAGTGAATTGCTGGGCAGGATGCTTCGTCAGAAACAGATTCCGCACAATGTATTGAACGCAAAACAACATGCGAGGGAAGCACAGATCGTTGCCGAAGCGGGTCTGGCAGGTGCGGTTACCATTGCCACCAACATGGCAGGTCGTGGTACGGATATCAAACTCGGACCGGGTGTAAAAGAAGCCGGCGGTCTGGCGATCCTGGGTACGGAAAGACACGAATCCAGAAGGGTGGACAGGCAGTTAAGAGGCCGGGCAGGACGACAGGGTGATCCGGGATCATCCCTGTTCTTTGTATCACTGGAAGATGACCTGATGCGTATGTTTGGCAGTGAGCGTATTGCCAAAGTGATGGACTTCGCGGGTTACAAGGAAGGAGAAGTGATCCAGCACAGCATGATCACCAAGTCCATTGAAAGGGCTCAAAGAAAAGTGGAGGAAAACAACTTCGGTATCCGTAAACGTTTGCTGGAATATGATGATGTGATGAATAAGCAGCGTACGGTTATTTATACCAAAAGAAACCACGCTTTATTCGGTGAAAGGCTGGCACTCGATCTGGATAACGCTTTTTATTCAGTGGCAGAAGGGCTGGTGAGTTCATTTAAGGAACAGAATGATCTCGAAGGGCTCCGTTTGGCCGCCATTGTGAATTTTGGTATCGACAGCACGATCACGGAAGAGGATCTTTCCAAATTACCGGAACACCAGCTGGCTGAAAAATTATATTCGGAAGCAACGGCGAATTATGAAAGAAGAAAGCAGGATATGATGACACAGGCCATCCCTGTATTCAAAAAAATCCGCCAGGAGCAGGGCGCACATATCGAAAATGTGATTGTTCCTTTCTCCGATGGAAGAAAATCCATGCAGGCTTTGGCCAACCTCAATAAGACCCTTGACACCAAGGGGGCTGAACTGTTGAATTCGCTGGAACGTAGTGTTACCCTGGGTCTGATTGATGATGCCTGGAAAGAGCATCTCCGTTCTATGGATGATCTGAAACAAAGTGTTCAGACCGCAACCTATGAACAGAAGGATCCGTTGGTGATATACAAGATGGAGGCATTTGAACTCTTTAAGAAAATGGATGGGGAGGTAAACAGGGATATCGTACAATTCCTTTGTCATGCCAGCATCCCATTTAATGACGGGGATGAATTAAAGGAAGGCCGTCAGCAGAAAACTGATATGAGCCGCATGAGTGCCAATAAGGACAATGCAGGTGCTCCCCCAACCGAAAACGATTACTATGATCCCACACCTGTAAAACAGCAACCCATACAGGTAGGCCCCAAGATCGGCAGAAATGATCCCTGTCCCTGTGGCAGCGGAAAAAAATACAAGGCCTGCCATGGCAAAGATGCATAGGTTATAGAACCGTTTGACCTTTTTTAGGATCGGTCTTTACGGTTCTTACAACTGGAATGAGTTTGTATAGGGTATATACAAACTCATTTTTTATTCACCAGTGCCAATACAGGTACTGAAACAGGTTTTTGGCTGTATGAATACTTATGCTTCATCTTTATCTTTGTAAAATCGATGACCCTGAACGGGTCAGCAAAACAGGTAATCCCATAATACATACCAGCGCCCATGAATATCGCCCCCTATATCGACCACACCCTTCTCAAACCGACTGCCCTGCTTGGTGATATTGAAAAGCTCTGCAAAGAAGCAAAAGAATATGGCTTCGCCGCTGTTTGTGTTCCGCCCAATTTTGTCAAACAGGCGAAAACCATGCTGGCGGGAAGCCAGGTAAAACTGGCTACCGTGATCGGTTTCCCCTTTGGTTATTCGGCGGTGGAAGCTAAGATCGCTGAAATCATTCTGGCGATGGTTGATGGTGCCGATGAACTGGATGTGGTGGCAAATATTTCCGCTATCAAAAATCACGACTGGTTATTTCTGGCTGATGAGATCAATCATATCCTGCCGATCATCCGGAGTAAACACAAAGTGATAAAAGTGATCATTGAAAGCGGGGTACTGACGGAGGATGAGATCATCAAATGCTGTGATATCTATGGGATAGCCGGGATTGATTTTTTGAAAACTTCCACCGGCTATGCAGAAAAAGGTGCTTCCGTGGAAGCTGTACGATTATTCCGTAAACACCTGCCGGAACAGGTACAGATCAAAGCATCGGGAGGCATACGGGATTATGCTTTTGCCAAACAGCTGATTGAGGC
>JAGWTX010000705.1 GCA_028875955.1 Bacteroidota bacterium
ACATCCAGTAGCTGTTCTCCCTCGGTACGGGCTTCCACCAGTGCACGGGTTTGCATATCTTCCTTTGCATGCGTGATGCTGTCCAGTAGTCTTTCCTCCACTTCTGCATCGGTTAAGCCGTATTGGGGTTTTACCTCAATGGACTGTTCCACACCGCTTCTCAATTCCTTTGCGGTTACCACCAGAATGCCATCTGCATTGATCAGAAAACTCACTTCCACTTTGGGCAGACCGGCGGGCATCCCGGGAATCCCTTTCAAACTGAACTCTGCCAGTTTTCGGTTGTCCTTTACCAGGTCGCGTTCGCCCTGGAACACGGAGATCCGCATATCGCTTTGCCCGTCTTTATGCGTGGTGTATTGCCGGCCCACTTTGGTGGGGATCTTGGCGTTTCGCGGAATGAGTACATCCATCAGTCCACCCATGGTTTCGATACCCAGGCTCAAAGGGGTAATATCCAGTAATAAAAAATCCTTGTTGTTTCCTGCCAGGATATCGGCCTGGACTGCAGCACCCAGGGCCACCACTTCATCCGGATTCACGGAATCATTGACAGCCTGACCAAAGAAAAGACTCACGGCTTCCTTTACAGCAGGTACCCGGGTACTGCCACCCACCATGACAACGGCATCAATGGAACCCTTGTCGATCTGTGCATCTTTTAATGCCTGTTGGCAACAATCGATGGTTTGAACGATCAGGGGTTGTATGAGTGCGTTGAATTTTTCCCGGGTAATGGATAAGCGGTCGCCGTTAAAATCAGATTCATAACTGTCGGATTGGCTTAGTTGTTTTTTGGCTTCCTCCGCACGTAAACGCAGCCCTTGTGAGAGGGATTTGTTCTGCGACAATTCTTCCCGGCTGATCCCTGCCTGCCCGATCCAGTATTGCACGATGGCACGATCCAAATCATCCCCGCCGAGATAGGTATTTCCATGGGTGCTAAGCACTTCAAAGATCCCATTGCTGATATGAAGGATGGAGATATCAAAGGTTCCGCCACCGAGGTCGTAAACCGCAATGGTCTTCTCTTCATCGGCCCGCAAACCCATGCCATAGGCCAGACTCGCGGCCGTGGGTTCATTTACGATCCGCATCACATCCAGTCCGGCCAGTTTACCCGCATCCCGGGTGGCCTGTCGCTGCGCATCATTGAAATAAGCCGGAACGGTGATCACCGCTTTGGTAACCGGTGTTTTTAAAATGTGTTCGGCCCGGTTACGCAGTTCCTGAAGGATAAAAGAGGACAGTTCGATGGGGGAATAAAACCGGTCTCCCACCTGTACTTTTACCAGGCTTTCCGTATCATCATCAATCACTTTATAGGTAAAGAAATCCTTGTTCTCCATGATATCCCGGAAACTTTTTCCCATCAGCCGCTTCGCGCTGAAGATGGTATTCGCGGGATCGGTTTCCAAAAACTGTCTTGCGGATTCTCCCACACTGATCGACCCTGTTTCATCAAAATGCACGATACTGGGCACCAGACTGCTGCTGTCGTGCTCTTTGAGCGCGATGGGCTGACCGCTTTCCGGATGTATAATGGCCACCAGGCTGTTGGTGGTTCCCAGGTCGATACCCACTATCATTTCTGCCTTTTGCAAACTACCTGTGGCAATATTG
>JAGWTX010000076.1 GCA_028875955.1 Bacteroidota bacterium
CTTCTTTGGGCAGGGATTTCAGTAAAGCCATCTGTGACAGTGTCTGAAAATTTCCAAAGCGATACGCGATCGACCGGCCTACAATGGGATAAGTCGCTTCGGGCGAAATCAGTCGCTCCAAAATACCTGCATACCTTGTGCTCCTGTGCAGTTCGGTGTCATAGTCAATCACGGTGGGGATCCCCTTTTCTTTCATCACACCCAGGATATCCAGCAACATCGGATGAATCACAAAACTGTTGTAATAATCAAAATGGAAATTTTTACCATCCCCATATACCCCATCCCCCTTATACCATTCCTTGTGTTTCTCGATGGAATAATCAATCAGGTTCTGCTGACACTCGCCTGTGAATTTCAACAAACAGGCTTCCACCATTCCAGAAAACAGTAACCAGTTATTCTGACCGGGTTTGGTGGTTCTTGTCATTTGTAAGGCAGCAATCACATGTTTCCGGGTGGCTTCATCCAGGTTACCCCATAACTGATGCGGCGCTCGAAGAAATGCATGCGCCAGAAAAGCGGCATCCACCAGCGACTGTCCGGGCAGATCGAATTCCAAGAAATCAGGCGATGCCGGATCCGTACCATTCCTGATACATTGTACTGCCAGGTCGATGTATTTTTTCCGCAGCTTTCCTTCCGCTGTATTATCAGGGCCCAACTCCAGCCAGGGTGCCATGCCTCCAATCAATCTGCCAAATGCTTCCAGGTGTGTGGAGGCTGGATTCCTATGGATCCTGATCATATCAGGGGACTTTTCAACAGGCATCTGTTTCTTCAACTGGTTTTTACTCAATGCCTCCAACATCGGGTCCGCCATTTTTGTCATGGCCTGTATCAAATAACTGCGCTCCAGCTGACCGGCCTGTTCATTATCCGGATCGATGGCTTTTCCAGCCTGAGCCTTCAGACCGTTACAAAAAAACAGGAACATCAGAATGATGACAGAGTAACAACGAAATTTCATACGCGATTCTATTTATATACAGCTTTAGACAAATAAAAATTTATAAGAGAATCAACATCAGGCAACAATATTCAAACCATCTCTTAAGAGATCAATCAGGAATGGTTAAGGTTAACTAAGTTAACCCATTTTCAGGCATCCCTTACAATGCATTTGCTTAAACAAAGCTTATAATTTTTTCTTGTAGTTGGCCAGGAAAACACCGCCCATGATAAATGCAGCGGCTATTATTTTGGTCATACTGAGCGACTCATGCAAAAGAATCATGGAAGCCAGTGTTGCAAAAAAGGGTTGCGTATAGATATAAGAGCCGGTAATACTCGCGCCTAGTTTATGAATACTGTAATTCATCAATTGATACGCAAAAAATGTCGCACCCAAAACGATATAGACCAATGCAAACCAGCTCAACTCGTCGAAAGCCGCCCAATCAGCTTCCTGTATGGATTTCCAGCCCAGGGGCAGACTGGCAAAACATCCCATCAAAAAAACCCATTGCAGGATCTGCCGGGTTGGATATTTCTGAACCAATGGTTTGATGCTTACCACATATACGGCATAACTCAGCGCACCGAATATGCAAAACAGGTCGCCCAATGTTTGCTGATCGCTTGCCTTATCAGAAAGATCCCTCGAGAAAACCAATAATGCACCCCCGGAAATACCCATCAGTAATCCGGCAATTTTGAATCTGTTCAGTGACTCTTTCAGAAAAAAAGCTGCCAAAAAAGTGATCGCGATCGGTGTGGTTAAAATGAGCAGGGATGCATGGATCGGACTCGTCAATGACATGCCTCTCACTGTAAATGTCTGGTTCAGGGTGATTCCGGCTAATGCACAAAAAGCAAGCAAGCCATACTCCTTTCCTGAAAAAGAAAGTTTAACCGGCCTGAAAAAATAGATTGACCAAAACAGCAGTGTAGTGGTAACAATTCTTATGGCGGTTAAACCGATGGGGGCAATGAGTGATGGACTGATATGCTTTACCGCAATCACACTGGTACCAAAGAAAAAATTCCCAAGCAATACGGCGATTCTGGCTTTTGATTTCTCATTCATGGGAAGTCAGCGGGGTATGTGTATCAAAAAGAAAGGGAAGCTTCCCATGGGAAGTCCCCTTTCACTGCTTCTATGACAACGGTTGCTTAATACTTAAATACTTTTCCGCCCACCATCACTTCCTGAGTAGCTTCATCGAAAGTGGCTTTCTCTCCCGTACGGCTGGCTGCTGTAGTCATGATATTGGCAATAGAGTGCGCATAACCCGCTTCAACTGGCGCATTGGGTTGTTTGCGGCTGCGAACACATTCCATCCAGTTGTGCACATGGGCTGTTGTGAGCACATCCCCACCGGTATTCGCGCCTGCTTCCACTTTGATCGCCAAATCCGTCAGATTCAACTCAGGCAGAAGATTGGGCTTCATACCCATTTCTGCTGCATACCTGGCAGTTAATCCGCCCTTGGGGGAAACCTTATTGGTGATCAGGTTCAGTTCCCCGCCATTGGAATAATAGATCTCACTGGGATGTTCATCTCCATTATGCTGACGGGACATGAATACTACCTGGAAACCTGAAGTTGGATCATCTGCAGGACCGTAATCCATGGCAGCTGTTATGGTATCCCAGTTTCTTCTTCCATCCTTCCAGGCGTAGATCCCACCATTGGCGGTAACACTGCGTGGATGACCCAAACCGGAAAACCAGTGCACCGTATCAATCTGGTGACTCATCCACTGACCGGGCAATCCGGATGAATAAGGCCAGAACAAACGATATTCCAGGTATTTCCTGGGATCAAAATTTTCAAAAGGCCGGTTGATCAGGAAACGTTTCCAGTCAAGATCTTCCTCCTTGCATTTGGCAACCAGTGCAGGTCTTCTCCATCTGCCAGGCTGATTTACGTTCCAGGTAAGTTCCACCATGGTGATCGGGCCGAATTTCCCTTCCTGTATAAAATCTGCAGCTGCTTTGTAATTGGCGCCGCTTCTTCTTTGGGATCCGATCTGTAAAATACTTTTGGATTCCTTCACGGCTTTTAAGGCAGCACGTGCATCCTCCATGGTTTCTGCAAAGGGTTTTTCACAATACACATCACATCCGGCTTTTACCGCTTCGATGGCATGACGGGCGTGCTGAAAATCCGCTGTACTGATAAATACGGCATCTACCGATTTGGAATCATAGAGTTCATCATTATTGCGAAAAGCCTTGATGTCGTGCCCCATTTTTCCTTTCAGAAAAGCCTGACCTTCCTCTCTGCGGAGTTTCCACAGATCCGATACAGCCACGATATCAAAATTCATTTCCTTATAAAACTTCATGAAGGGTGGGATATGCGAACTGCGGTGCCGGTCTGAAAAACCTACCACCCCTACCCTTACCCTGTCGTTAGCCCCGATAATCCGGGCATAACTGGATGCGCTAAAGCCCATCGTAGCCACATAAGTGCCTGCTGCCGCTTTGGCGCTTTGTTTGATAAAATTTCTTCTTGAGTTAGACATGTTACAATCGTTATATGGATGAAAAAATATTTCGAATCAACATCTACGCAATTCCCGTCAAAGGGTTAGCGTTACCATTTCCTGATCCCGCTTCCCGTTTATTTCAACTCCCTGATCTTGATGCTCCGGTAAGCTACATGGGTTCCGTGTTCCTGCAACAGGATATGACCCTTGGGTGCCATTCCGAAATTGGGATATTTGGCAAATTTGCTTCTCGCAACCAGCGCATAGAAATATTGCGTACCCCGCTGGTATTCGAGCACTTTCCAGCCATTTAACCAATGTTCCACACGACCGTCAGGATATACCACGATTCTTCCGCGGTTCCATTCTCCGATTGGTAATTTTTCACGGCCGTTTTTCAGGGCGGGAATCAGGTCATACAAAGATGCGAGTGTACGGTTACCGATGGAACCCAGTTTGGCATCCGGATGTTTGTCATCATCCAGCACCTGGTATTCGAGACCGATAGCCGAACCATTGGTCTTTTCTTTTTCGGTGACAAAATATTTTACGCCCGAATTGGCGGTATCCGTTAACTGAAATTCAAATTGAAGGTCAAAGGCACTGAACTGTTCATCGGTAAGTATATCTCCGCCATTCTGAGATTCCGCATTTCTCCCTTTCATCACATTCAATGTCCCGTTTTCAATATACCATGTTTTGGATGGGAAATAGTCCTTGTTGGCACCTCTCCAACCGTTGGTGGTCTTGCCATCCCAAAGCAGTCTTACCCCCATTCTTTTCTCGTCGCTGGAAACATTGTTCACCAATGTATTTACGACAAACACATTATCGTCCGGAGAAGGTTTGAGGTTTTTTGTCTGGATACGTACATTCTTCCAGCGAATCTCCTCTCCTTCATTGGCTTTGTCCCTGATGGCATGCACCTGGAGGGCAATAAACCCTTTGGGTGTCATATCATCTATCAGGTGTGCACAGGCAACGCCATTCACCCAGGTACGGATGCTGTTCCCGATGCATTCGATGCGATAGTGGTTCCATTGATTGTTTTTGAATGCGGTTTTGGCGGATGGATTGTTCTCCATGGAATATAACCAGCCCCTGCGTGCTTCATCATAAATACCACCGCTCCAGCCACGGCTGGACGGGTCAATCTCCATCTGGTAACCATGCACTCTTTCCGGCACTTTATCATCCACTTTGCAATGGTCGTTGGCATCTTTTTTCTCGCTGCGAAACTGAATTCCGGAATTCATATTGTCATTCACCTTGAAATCCACTTCAAAGATAAAGTCGCCAAATACCTGGTTGGTTGCTAAGAACGAATTAGGCGTATTCATCACCGTTCTGCCGACGATCTCACCATTTTCAACGGTATATTTTGCTTTCCCGTTTAATTGTGTAAATCCTTTCAGGTCCTTACCGTTGAAAAGATACTCCCACTGACCGCCTTTGTTCTGTGCCATGCTTCCCTGCACGCAAAGACCCAGCAAAAAGAGACTGAAGAAAACTTTTTTCATTTGTATGTTTTATAGATTAAAATATTCTTTTGCGTTGTAATAAGCGATGTTTTGCAGGATGCCCCCCATCCATTTCTCATCATTGGGCAATAATCCCTTTTCCATTTCATCCCCGATCAGGTTGCACAGGATCCTTCTGAAATATTCGTGTCTGGGGAATGAAAGAAAACTGCGGCTGTCGGTGATCATCCCGATAAATGTGCTGATCAGTCCCATATTGGATAAGGCATTCAATTGTTTTTCCATACCGTCTTTCTGATCCAGAAACCACCAGCCGGAGCCAAACTGCATTTTCCCCTTGATGGTGCCATCGTTAAAATTTCCCAGCATGCTGGCAAACACTTCGTTGTCGGAAGGATTGATGTTATAGATAACGGTTTTTGCCAGCTGGTCTGTCTGATCCAGGTGATCAAAAAACCGCGACATGGGCAATGCCTGCGGAAAATCCCCGATCGAATCAAAACCGCTATCGGCGCCTAGTAAGCGGTTTAACCGAGTGTTGTTGTTTCGAATCGGTCCCAGGTGAAATTGTTGCACCCAATCCTTGGCATGATACATTTTACAAAGCGATGCCTGGATATATCCCTGGAAAGCATCGGGATCCGAAAAATTTTTCTTTCCTGAATTCAGGAACTGTACAAATTCCCTTTCCAGTTCCGACGAAAAGGTAAAACTACCCGGCATATACAGGAGTCCGTGATCGGAAACCCGGCAGCCATTCGCATGAAAATAATCCACGCGGTTTTGCAAAGCTTCCTGTAAAGAGGCGATATCGGTTACTTTGACGCCACTGCTTTTTTGCAACAGGTCCAGGTAGTAAAAAAAGGATTCCCGGTTCCCGATCAGCATGATCTTATCCGGCCTGAAAGAAGGGGATACCCGGATAGGGTATTTTTCTTCAGCAAGCTGTTTGTGCCAGGAAAGCGTATCCCAGGGTTCATCCGTAGTGCCGATGTATTCCACACCAAAGGAATCCAGAATGGGTCTGGTGGTATGGGTTGCCGTTTGTAATTGCTCATTACAATTGGCATAGATGGATGCAGCAGAATCCGCGTTCAGGTATTCCTGAATCCCGAATACGGATTTGAGTTCCATATGAGACCAGTGGAACAAGGGATTACGAACCGTTTGCGGTACCACTTTCGCCCAGGCATTGAATTTTTCTTCGTCAGAAGCATCTCCGGTAATCCATTTTTCCGGTACACCCAATGAGCGGAGGGCACGCCACTTATAATGGTCGCCCCTGAGCCAGATATCGGTAAGATTGTTAAACCGCTTGTTGGTAGCGATCTCTTCGGGTGAAAGATGACAATGATAATCTATGATGGGCATCTTTTTCACATAATCGTGATAAAGATGCCTGGCCGTATTCCCCTGTAATAAAAAGTCTTCCTGTAAAAAAAAATTACTCATCAGAATGGATTTGCAGTTATACCCCACTAAATACAGTGAAACCTCCGTCAACACCCAATTGCATACCCGTTACGAATCTGGATGCGTCACTCAATAAATAGATCAGAGCGCCAACCAGTTCTTCGGGTTTCCCAAAACGTTTGAAGGGTGTATTTTTTACCACCAGTTTTCCGCGTTCGGTATAGGATCCGTCTTTTTCCGTGAGGAGGGTACGGTTCTGTTCGGTAAGAAAAAAACCTGGCATGATGGCATTCATACGGATCGCATCCCCAAACCGATTGGCTACTTCCACCGCAAACCATTGGTTATAGCAATCCACAGCTGCCTTACCCATGCTATACCCCAATACTTTGGTGACCACCTGTTTGGAACTGACAGATGAAATATTAACGATACTGCCGCTACCCGATTTGGCCATTACAGCACCAAATACCTGCGTAGGGATAATGGTACCCCAGAGATTGAGTACCATCGCTTTTTTCATGCCATCGATATTCATCGAAAAAATGTCTGCATCGGGTTGCAATACCGCTTCCGGGATATTTCCACCGGCTCCGTTTACAAGACCGTCAATTCTTCCGAATTTTTCAAGGATGCTATCTTTTGCGCGATGGAGATCCGTTTCTTCCAGCACATCTGCCACAAGTGCCAGCGCTTTCCCTCCTTTAGCGATGATGGCGGCTTCTCTTTCTTTGGCAACTTTTTCATTTCGTCCTATGATAACCGGAATGCCGCCAGCTTCCGCAATCCCATTGACAAATGACCCACCCAGTATTCCGGTTCCACCTGTTACCACAATTACTTTATCTGCTAAAGAAAACAATTCATTTGCGCCCATGGCTATCAGCAATTTATCTATGAATGTGCTATTTTTTTTACAGTCATTCGTTTTAATCCGGGGATTAATTTACGAAAACGATGTAGCGTTTGTTTGAAATAAAACGGATCGAATACTACTGCCTCAACCCGTATCGAAACATTATTCTCGGATCATTTCCACTCTTTTTATGCTGGCAATCGGCACCACCACTTCCTTCCTGCGCTTGATGAAGATCAGCGAACTGTCCCTTTGTTTCTCAATCACACCTTCAATAATGACTTCATCATTCATTCCGAAAACTTTCAAAGGTGTTTTGTGTTCAATAAAATAGGTATAGGCTGATTCCGTATGGTTTGAAACGGTAGGCGTTGAACTGATACCACCCCCCTTTTTTGTCGTGATAACGATCACTCCTGCAGCACCCTGGGCGCCATAGGCAGAAGCGGATGCAGCGTCTTTTAATACGGAGATGCCGTCCACATCCTGCGGATTGATACTGCTGATATCTCCGCCAAAAATGGCGCCATCCACTACGATCAGAGGTGGAGTCTGGTTTTTTAAACTGCCCATTCCCCGGATGGTAACGGTACCCCCGCTTTTGGTCGTACTGCTTTTTACTTCCAGACCCGGCACTTCCTTGAGCATGTCAAAGATGTTATTATAGGTGCCCTTTACAGGGGCGGAAGCTTTGGCCTGTGCAAACATTTGCATAGATATGATCTGGAAACAAATAACTGCACAAAGCATCAAAGCCTGTTTGAGATGTTTCATATGTTTTATTTTTTATTTGCTAATTGATAAGCCTGGGTTGTTGTATAATATTTCGCCAGCATATTCGGCACTTCCCATTCGGGGATGGAATGATGCAACAAATAATCAATGTATTTTTCAGTTACCCTGGCGAAATGCGATTCATGCCCTTCCTTGTATTTTTCAGGAATGATCACTTCCCATCCTTTGGCATCTTTCTGAAGACTGATACCCGGATATTGCAGCGCGATTTTTGCAACAATCGCAGTAACCTGTTTTTCATATTCAGGGGTCAGCTTGGCAGGTTCAATATATAGTACCGGCTTATACTTTTGTTCGGCTCCCTGCCGGATAATCAGGCTGGCTTTGGTTCCCCGCATGATGGAATAATGGGTATCCCCGGTACCTTCCGGCGCTTTGTAATTCCAGGTCACCGAAACTTTCGCATGCACCCCTTTGATGGTATAATTCATTTCTCCATTACAAAGAACATTCAGATTATTCTTTGCGTCAGTATATTTTTTCAGGT
>JAGWTX010000077.1 GCA_028875955.1 Bacteroidota bacterium
ACCTGTTTGTCTTTTTCATACCTGAGGCAGGCGTCAAGGATCACAGGATGATATTTTTCGTGTACCACTTCATCTCCCTGGATATAAAATGCCCAGTCACTTTCCGGATCGATCAGCCGGAAAGCTTTGTCGGTCTCAACAGCCAATACCCTTCCTCCACTCCGTAAACGCATGTCCCATACGGAATGATGGATCTTGATTTTAGGGTCTGCAATGGATTCAATGAGCGCAAGGGTACTATCTTCGGAATCCCCGATCAATACGACCATTTCATCCACAACGGGTAAAATGGATCGAATGGCTTCCACAATGGGATAGTCGTTCATTACCGCGTTTCGTATGATGGTAAACCCTGAAATTTTCATAATTGTACAGCTTCAGTGTTCAAAGAACCGAAATGTTTTGCATCTTGCCTACCGTTTAAAAGTTAGCGGATAAAAAAACCGTTAGGAAGGAAGCTGTATGACAAATTTTATTCCCATTTTCCCACTGGGCATTGTGGTGTACCCCGGTGAAACCCTGAACCTGCACATTTTCGAGCCCAGATACAAACAATTGATCACGGAATGTCATGCTCAAGGGAAAGCCTTTGGTATTCCTTCCGTATTCAAAAAGGATATTTCTGAAATGGGTACACTGGTGGAGATCGTGGAAATCGCACAGGTTTACCCGGATGGTAAAATGGATATCCGGATAAAGGGATTGAAAATTTTCAGAATACTGGAAATCATTGTTTCCCTGCCGGAAAAATTATACAGCGGCGCAATTGTGAATTATCCGCCAAACCTGGAAACGGGTCATCCGCTGCTTAAGAAAAAAGTACTCAAGTCGCTGCGTACATTGCACGGGTTATTGAAAGTCTCTAAAAAATTCACTTTACCGGATGAGGAATTAAAGAGTTATGACCTGGCACATCATGCAGGTCTGTCGCTTGAGGAAGAATATGAATTATTAGGCCTGTTACAGGAAATACAAAGACTGGAATACCTGAAAAGACATCTGGAGAAAGTGATCCCGGTTATGACAGGTATGGAAAACCTGAAGGAAAAGATTCAGTTAAACGGGCATTACAGGGAACTGAAAGGCTTTAATTTTGATTTTTAAACAACCAGGCTGCATGGAAACCACACTCTGCTTTGATTTTGGCAATACCCGATTAAAATGCGCTGTTTTTAAAGGCAGGGATTTTGTTGAGGAAAAAGTGCTGGAAAGAGCCGATGCTGCCGAAATTCAGGGTTTACTGGACACCTACAAACCCGATAAATCCATTCTATCCTCGGTAATCCATCATCCCCCGGAAATGGAAGACCTGCTGAGAGCCCAAACCCGTTTTCACAAACTCAACCATACCAGCCGCTTGCCCTTTACGACACCGGTTGGAAAACCCGAAACCATTGGTGCTGACCGACTTGCACTGGTATCAGCAGCAGTTGACCTGTTTCCCGGTCATCATAACCTGGCCATTGGTTTAGGTACCTGCATCACTTATAACTTTGTAAACAATGAGCCTGCTTTTTTGGGTGGAAGCATATCACCAGGCATGCTTATGCGATTCAGGGCCATGCACGAACAAACGGCCTTATTGCCGCTGATACAGGCCGAATCTGCCTTTCCACTGGTCGGATATGATACCAAAACCAATCTTTTGAGTGGTGTGATCCTGGGAATGGCCAAGGAAATAGATGGGATTATTGAAGCTTACGCATTGAAATACAGGAACTTTAACGTGCTATTAACCGGGGGGGATATGGGTTTTTTTGTACCGCACCTAAAAAACAAGATATTTGCCGACCCTAACTTAATCTACAAAGGCTTGTATGCGATCAGTGAGTACAACAACTGCTAGGCTTTGCCTGGTCATTTTATTGGTTTTTTCCCTGCTAAGCTCCCGGGCGCAACAGAACTCTCCTTTTACAAGGTATGGTTTGGGTGAATTCTATACCAATCAACACATTATCAGCCGTTCCATGGGCGGATTGACCGCCGCATACAACGACGGTTTGAATAACAATGTGGGACAATCCATCAATTTTGGGAATCCGGCCACCTATGGAACATTGTATCTCGTAACCTTTGACCTGGGTCTGACGATTGATTCCAGAACCCTTACTTCAAAAGTTCCGGCAGGTAAATTTTCAACAAAATATTTCGTTCCCTCCTATATCAGTGTGGGTCTACCCCTGAACAAAGCGAAGAACCTGGGTTTTGCTTTTGGATTAAAACCCCTCAGCACCATCAATTATTCTGTTGACACCCGTTCAAAAGTGGGAACCGACAGTTTGCAGACAACCTATGAGGGCAGTGGTGGGATGAATCAGTTTTTTGTGGGTTTGGGTAAAAAATGGAAAAACCTGAGTTTGGGTTTCAATACGGGATATAATTTCGGAAGAAAAGAGATCAATACCCGTAAGACCTTTTTGAATGATACGGCTACGTATTACCAATCCAAATCATCCACACTCACCAGTTACAGCGGTGTGTTTCTGAGCGGGGGGTTACAATATGAGGTTTCCCTGGCCAAGAAGACAAATACAGACACCAAGACCACCAATAATTACCTGCTTCGCTTTGGATTGACAGGAACCCTTTCGCAGAACCTGTCGGGTCTGCAGGATATCTCCCGCCAAACCTATACGACCAGTACCAATGGCGATATCAAGATCGATTCTGTTTCCGAACAGAAAAACATAAAAGGAACCATCAATCTTCCCTCTACCTATGCGGCAGGTGTAACCTTACACAAAACACAGACCAATACGCGTGGGGTTTTTGAAATGTGGTCGATTGGTGCTGAATATACCTCCACCAAATGGAGTAAATACCGTTTTTATGGTCAGCCGGATCAGCTTTCCGACAGCTGGGAGTTTAAACTCGGTATTCAGTTCTGCCCCGATCCTTCGCCCACTTCCGGTTACTGGAGTAATGTGAACTATCGTACCGGTTTTACCACCGGGAAGGATTACCTGAATGCAGACGGGAACGGGTTGAAACAATTCGGGGTTTCCATCGGTGCCGGGTTACCCATAAAAAAATGGTCTAATTACAATAGCCAGTTCACTTACCTGAATACCGCCATCCAGTTTGGCAAAAGAGGATCCGCTGTTAATAATATCACAGAAAGTTATGTACAGCTTTCTCTGGGAATCAGTTTGAGCGATCTTTGGTTTATCAAACGCAGATATGACTAATAGGCTCCTACATAAAAATATAACTATGGCAGCCTTATTGACAGGCTGCTTTTTTATGTATGCCTGCGAAAACGATGTGAACGAAGTAAGGGAACTGGGCCGGAAAAAAGCCAGTGTGGAAGAAGGGAAAAACATAGACAGCTATCTAAGTACGGATGGGAAAATGCGGGCACATTTAACCGCCCCGCTTTTATTGCGGTTTATGAGCGACAGTGGCCGTATTGCAGAATTCCCGAACACCCTTCATGTTGATTTTTACAACGACAGTACCCGGGTGGAAAGTCAGTTGCGATCGGATTATGGAAGATATATTGAGGATCAGAACAAGGTATATCTGCGTGGGAACGTAGTGGCTTTTAATATCAAGGGGGATACCTTGTTTTGCAAAGACCTGTATTGGGACCAGAACAAACAGCTGTTCTATACGGATAAGGAAGTGACCATGAGCCAGCGTTTGCCGAAAAAAAGATTTACCGGATTGGGTATGAAATGTAACCAGGACCTCACCAATCTTACCTTATTCAAAATACAACCCGGCAGTTTCGCCATTATTGCAGACAGTCTTGCCAATGGCGGTACAGATTCTACCACGACTGTCAAGTGATTTTCGAAATGCGTTAATTCCTTTCCTGATTTACAGAGATGTAATAACTTGCCATACAAATCAAATTATCTATGGAATACAGAAGAATGGGTCGTACAGGTCTCGAATTAAGCGTGTTAAGTTTTGGCAGCTGGGTTACTTTTCACAAACAGATTGCAGACAATAGTGCCGATGAATTAATGGGTCTTGCCTATGACAACGGCATCAATTTTTTTGACAATGCGGAAGTGTATGCATTGGGTGAAAGCGAGAAAATGATGGGGCGTGTGCTGTCGAAGAAAAATTGGGACAGGACTTCTTATACCCTTTCCTCCAAAGCCTATTTCGGCTGGAGGGGAAAGGAGAACAAACCCAACCAGACCGGTTTGAGCCGCAAACACCTGACCGAAGCCTGCCACGAAGCACTGGGCAGATTACAAACGGATTATCTGGATCTGTATTTCTGCCATCGTCCGGATACGAATGTACCCATCTCTGAAGTGGTTTGGACCATGCATAACCTGATCCAACAGGGTAAGGTATTGTACTGGGGAACCAGTCAATGGAGCGCCGCGGAAATCATGGAAGCCCATCGCGTAGCAGACCAGCATCACCTGATCGGGCCCTCGGTTGAACAGCCCCAATACAATATGTTTGAACGGTTTAAAATGGAACAGGACTATCTGCCTGTATTCAAGAATGTAGGATTGGGAACAACCATCTGGAGTCCGCTGGCTGCAGGTTTCTTAACGGGTAAATACAACAACGGCATACCCGAAGGATCACGCCTGGCGATGGAAGGGTTCGACTGGTTAAAAGATCGCTGGGTACAGGATGCCAAACTGGAAAAAGTAAAAAAACTGGGGGTACTCGCCAATGAAATGGGCGTATCGCTGGCAGCATTGGCCATTGCCTGGACAATCAAAAACCCCCATACCACAACTGCCATCCTTGGCGCTACCAAGAAAGAACAGCTTTTGGAAAATCTGAAAGCGCTGGAAGTAGCTCCTTTATTGACAGATGAGATTGTAGAAAAGATAGAAACGATCCTGCAGAACAAACCCTTTATGGATCTGGCCTGATAGAACAGGAACAATTTTTATAAAAAAGCAGTGGACAACCCCACTGCTTTTTTATTTCACAGACAAATTGGTCTTTATTTTTAGAAAGCTGCTGTTCAAATCCGATGATGATAAGACCCTCTTCAAAATAAATCTTATCTTTTTCCAACTTTTTAACCTCCCCCCACTCCTATACCCGGAAACTATTGGAACAGGCCAGCACCATACAAACGGCTGTTGTGAGAAAAGCCTGCAAGGGCGATGCAGAAGCGCAGGCTTGGCTATACCGGCAATATAGCAAGAGCATGTTCAATATCTGTACGCGCATGACGGGCAATCGCAAAGATGCAGAAGATATTCTGCAGGATGCTTTTATTATCGTCTTTCAGAAATTGAACCAGTTGAAAGACCCCCTCCAGTTCGGAGGCTGGCTGAAAAGAATCGTGGTGAATGAATGTATCCGGAAAACCAAAAATCAGATCCGGTGGACAGACTGGGAAGACGACCGGTCAAACGGATTGGCAGATGAAGCACCAGAATGGTGGAAGACGGTTGATTTTGAAATGATCCATACCGCGATCCGGGAATTACCCGATGGATGCAGACAGGTGTTTACGCTTTTTGTAGTGGAAGACATGAGTCACAAAGAGATTGCAACCCTTATGGAGATTTCGGAATCTACGAGTAAAAGCCAGTACCACCGTGCCCGAAATTTATTAAAACAACGCATTACCAGACAATTGAATATTTATGGATGAGTTTAAAAAATATATCCAGCAACACAAATCTGCACTCGACCAGGACGAGCCGGGTGATGCTGTCTGGGAAGCCATCCGGCAAAAGACCGCTTCCACACAGGCACCCGTAAAGCAGATCCGAATTGTGCAATGGTTGGCAGCAGCCTGTATCCTCTTATTGGCCGGTATCGGGGGTTGGTATTTTTTTAGTGGCCCTGCTGCCGAGCAGAAGCCAGTAACCGCGAAAGCCGGTTTACAACCGGCAACTTTGCAAAAAAAAGAAATATCTCCCCTTCCCAAAGAACAGGAAGAAAAAACAGCTGCCCTGGTTCCTGAAAGAAAAACAAAAACTGCCCCCCGACCAAAACAGAAAGATCCCCAACCGCGAATCAATGCGCCTGTTAATAACCCGGCTGCACTGGCCTTGTTGCAAAGTGTGGAATCCAGTTTTACACAGGTCATCAATCTGCAGAAAGACAGGGTGAGCAGCATGCCCATGTATGCTGAGTCGGCTGATTATTTCAAGGATTTCAAATTACAGTTTCAGCAGATGGAGAAAGATGAGAAATCCATCAAAGCCGATATTGTTAAACGCGGATTGAATGATGCGTTACTCGATCAACTCATCAATCTTTACCAGCAAAAACTGGGTCTGTTAAAACAATTACAGACAGAAATGAATAAAACCAATAACCGTTACCGTCTCAACCGTGGACCGGTGGATTCTACCAGAACTTATTTTCTGAATTTATAATACACAGAACTATGACCCCCTTTTTACAAAAAACAATTGCAGTTGCATTTCTTACCGGCATGTCTTACATGACAAACGGCCAACAAAACCCTACTGACAGCTCGAAAAATAATAGGGTAATGCTAAGCAATCTGCAACCGGTAGAAACACTGATGCTTACCAAGGAGATCGATATGCCTGCTAAAGGAGCCATCTATATTGAAAACATCTATGGGAATGTGATCATCAAAACCTGGAACCAGCAAAAGGTGAAAATTGCCACTTCCGTTTCCTATACCGGTAAAAACACGTTATCCTCTGATGAATGGATGGAAAAAATCAATCTTTCGCTGAAAAAAGTGGGCAATTCCGTGAAAATAAAATCCGGCAATGTGAATGTAGGTAATACGTATTATTCAACAGACAACAGTTTAACCATCACCCCTTCTCAAAACAATGTTCCGTATTTGCTCTACAGGGGCGCAAATGGTCAAACCATAACTGGCGGTATCAACAACAAGACAAAACGGGATATCACCATTACCTTGCCGGCTGACAGTAAACTGGATATTGAAAGCAAATACGGGGATGTTACCTTGCCCAATAATCTGGATGAACTCACCATTGACCTCGCCAACGGGAACCTGGATGCAGAAAACATGGGAAAACTATCCCTCCGATGCAAATATGCAAACATTACCGTAGGTGATATCAAAAATGCAGAACTGGAAATCACCAACGGACAGTTTCTGGCAAATAACATATCCGACCTGGACCTGGATAGCAAAAACTCAAGTGTGGAAATGGCTGCGGTGAAAAACGTTGTCATCAGAAGCACCAACGATGAAGTGGAGATGGAGGAAGTAGGTCAGCTCTCCGGCAGAAAGAACTATGGCAATCTCCGTATCACACAGCTAAACAAAAGTATGGATCTGGAAGGGGTGAATGCGGATGTCAAAATCCGCAATGTAGGAAGTGAAGTCAGTCTGATCAAATTAAACGACCGTTATGCAGATATCCGGATACCGCTGCGGAATGTGAAAAACTATTCTGTCGATTTTACGGGTTTGTATAGTGCCGTATATGGTTCATTTGAGAAAAAGGTTGTCAATGTAACGGCTGACCCCAATGCTTCCATTACCGTAACCGGAACGCTGAACAGAAATGCTGCGGCTGGTACAGGGTTCAGTAGTAACCGAAACGAAACACAACCTTATATAACCTATATGGGTACACTGCACAATCTGACTGTAACTGGGAGCCCCGAAACCACGCAATCTGTTTCCACTGTAAACAAAAATTCGGAAGTGGTTGTCACAGGATTCCCATCACAGGGGGTTACTTCCAAAATCGAAGTAAACAACCTGACGATTACTGGTGTAAAGGGCAGGTTGGAAGGCGGAACCTTTGTGCCCAATACAAACGGCCTTACCAACATAACTGTTCCCGGGGTAAGCGCCGGTGGAAATTTTCATGGACAATTGTCTTCCGGCACTGCAGTTGCCGGCACCATTGTTGGTGCGACTACTCCTATGGGACAAGTAGTAAGAGGTACTTTATCTCCTTCTACTTATATCAGTTCGGTCAATGCCAATCTCAACGATACCCCCAGCAGTTTTGTGGCAAAAGTAGGTGATGGCAAGGGTCTCAAAGTGGATATCAAATGTCAGAACTGCACCGTTGACCTGAAATAAATTCCAATCCGATTCCGATCAAACAGAACCCATTGAAATAAAAATAAATGGGATTTCTGATCCAATATGCCAAGTTTTCACACAGCCGATTTTCTCATGTTTTTACGTATCGGTCCGTGCCCCGTTTTCACGGGGCACTTGGTGTGAGATGGGGTCTTTGGCGTGCTGGTCTTTAGTCTTTGGGTTTGCTTGTGTACTACCTAGTATTTCAACATGGTAGGAAACCCCTTGCCTTCAACTACCAATCGCAGCGTAGCGAAGATCCCGCGAATAGCGAAACTCCAAACTCTTCATCCCGTTTTGTTATCCAGCCAAATTACCCTAATTTTCCTCTATGAATGAGCTCTATATCCTCATCTGGATTGGGGTTACCCTGATCTTTATCGGATTTTTCGCAGGGTATGAAATTGCCTTTGTTTCTGCCAACCGGCTCAGTATCGAGCTCAAGAAAAAACAGGGC
>JAGWTX010000706.1 GCA_028875955.1 Bacteroidota bacterium
GGGAAAAGGAGAACGAAGTGGGTGTGCTGGATATTGCCGAAATGATCGCAGCTTCCCTGCAGGACTGAATGACGGGATGACGCCGGTCATTGTACCGGTTCCGGAAAAGCTGTAATTTTGCAGGATGCAATTTGAATACCAACACCTCATACCCGAAGATTTTCATCCATCCTCCCGTGTCTGGATCTACCAGAGCAGCCGTTTATTCCTGATCAGTGAAGCCTTGCAGATCGAATCGATGCTGCATGATTTTGTGCAAAACTGGAACAGCCATGGCACGCCGGTGAAAGGCTATGCCAACCTGTTATTCGGACAGTTTGTCGTATTGATGGCGGATGAAACCGCAACAGGGGTGAGTGGATGCAGTACCGATAGTTCGGTACGGCTGATCAAGGAAATAGAAGCCGCATTCCATGTGTCGATGTTCGACCGGCAGACCCTGGCTTTTCTGGTAAATGATAAGATTCAAACCCTTCCCATGTCGCAAGTGCCCTATGCATTGGAAAATGGTTTTATCAAGACCGATACCATCTATTTTAACAATCTTGTGCTTGACAAAGCCTCCCTTGTAAACAAATGGATGATCCCGGTAGCCGACAGCTGGCTGGCGGGTAAATACCTGACACAAAAAGCCTGATGGATCTTTTTTTATTCTGCTTAATAAAACAGGGGGCGGTATTTTGCCAGTTTTCCGTAATCCGCAACCTGCTGTTATCCGCGTGGTGAAATCATTTTATCCAGTGCCTGTTGCTTTTGTTTTTCATTGAGGTTGCTTTTCACAATCACCCTGCTTATCTGGTAACTTACTGATAGCCGAAAGTTCTGGGTATTATTGATACTGAAACTTTCGGTGGAAAAATTACTGCCGTTTACCCTACTGTGATAATGCTGTGAACCAAACGGGTCTATGGCAGTAAGCCCGACGATCAGTTTTTTTTGCATGAACTTCCTTTGCACACTCACACTCAGATTAATATTGCTGCTGGACCTGCCCTGCGGATTGGCATAACTGCTGTACCGGTTATTGGCTTCGATCACCGTTAGGTTATCGGGTGCATAACTATAGTTGACCGTCGTATATAAGGAGCCCCCGTCTATGTACCGGTACAAAGCCTTTTCGCGGTCGCTATACTTATTCAGATTATAGCCACCACTGATACTGACCCTCAGCTTTTTGGTAACCCGGAAACCCGTCCACAAACTGGCCTGGTATTCTTCCTGGTCGGAAATGTTCTGGTAAGTCGTCTGCGTACGGCCGCTGTCAATAAGGGTGCGGATCGAATTGAATACATTCTTCACCCGGTTATAACCTACTGATCCATTCAGACTGAAATCATTGTTTACATAACCGAAATCCAGGTCGAAATTATCGGTAAGCGAAGGCTGCAGATAGGGGTTTCCAAAACGGATATTATACGGGCTGCTGTAATCAATACTGGGATTCAGCTGCTGCATGCCGGGTCTGCGGATGGTTTCCCGGAATACAAAAGCGGCATTCAGGTTTTTGGAAAACTCTTTCCGCAGGGTGAAATTGGGCAGCAAACGCCAGTAAGTATTGTTGGCATCGGGTGCATTCCCTTTCAGGAAAGTGAATTCGTTCGCAGTATGTTCTGCATG
>JAGWTX010000078.1 GCA_028875955.1 Bacteroidota bacterium
GATCATGAGGATGATTTATAATCCAGGATATCCAGCTTCTCCTGGCAGAAATCCATTTCATGCGCATCATTGCTGCTGACAATGATGAGTTTATGCATGCAGTAGTCCTGGATCAATGTATGATACAGCGCGTAGCCCGGTTTATCCAGGTTCGTACAGGGTTCGTCAAGTAATAAAACGGGTGCATCCGTGAAAATGGCCTGTGCCAGTTTCAATCGTTGTTTCATGCCGCTGCTAAAAAAGCGGATCTGTTTGTCCATCGATTTTTCCAGTCCGATCAGAGTCAGCATCTCTTCGATGGAGAGATTTCTTATCAGCGGTTTAAAGCGGTTGTGAAAGGAAAGAATTTCTCTTGCCGTCATTTCTTCGATCAATTCCAGATAAGGTGCGGCAATGGAGAGGTATTTAAAAAAATATTCAGGTTCCAACCCGGTTGCTGATGATCCGGCCTGATAGATGATTTTTCCTTTACTCAGGTATAAACTGCCAGCGATCGCCTGGAGTAAAGTGCTTTTCCCGCTTCCGTTCGGACCAGTGATCGCATAGGCTTTACCAGGTTGAAAAGCATAGGAGATATTTCTGAAAATCCAGTCACGGTTAAATCGCTTGCCACTTTCTTCCAGCTGGATGGATCTGAGCGGGGTATCAACAAGCGTTTTTTTTTGCATATCCGTATGGGAAGAAAGATTCATAAGAAAATAAACAGGGGTCAGTTTCTGTCATCGATAGGAGGGTTATTCATCCTCGGAAACCCCTTTGGCAAAGCGTTTGATAATACCCCTCCCGCTTTCCCGGATAAAAGTTACGATCTCATCCCTTTCATCGGTGGCGGGAAGTTCTTCCTCAATGAATTCGAGGGCCTGGGTGATATTAAATCCTTTGTTGTAAATGGTTCTGTACACATCCAGGATGCCATTGATCTGTTGCAGGGGGAAACCTCTTCTTTTCAAACCCACGCTGTTTACACCGCCATAACTCAAGGGGTTGCGTACGGCTTTGATATAGGGGGGCACATCCTTACTCACCAGACTGCCTCCGGCAATAAAACTATGCTGCCCGATATTTACAAACTGATGAACCGCACTAACCCCGCCAACCACTACCCAATCACCCATGGTCACGTGACCTGCCACCTGTACACTGTTACTCATGATACAGTTATTGCCAATAATGCAATCATGGGCGATATGGCTGTATGCCATGATCAGGCAGTTGTTTTTGACAATGGTTTTGCCCCTGTCTTCCGTACCCCTGTTGATCGTTACAAATTCACGGATGGTGGTATTGTCACCGATTTCAACGGTGGTCCTTTCACCACTGAATTTCAGATCCTGAGGAATCGCACCCAGAACCGCGCCGGGAAAAACCCGGCAATTTTTACCAATGCGGGTACCTTCCATGATCGTCACATTACTACCGATCCAGGTCCCGTCTCCAATCTGTACATCGCCATGGATCACCGTAAATGGGTCGATCTTGACGTTGGGGGCAACTCGAGCATTGGGGTCAATATAGGTATAGGGATGCGTCATCGCTATTGTTTGTAGGTTGATTTTATTGAGGTGGTATGTTGTATGGTTTTTGGTTATACAGCAAAACCGGTTTGTCAGGGTCTTTTTACAACCTGTGCTACGAGGTCGCCTTCTGTGGCTACTTTACCACCCACATATACGGTTCCCCTCATTTCACAAATTCCCCTGCGTATGGGACCGGTAAACTCCATTTTCAAGACCATGGTATCACCGGGTCTCACCATTTGTTTGAATTTACAATTATCTATTTTCAGAAAATAGGTATCATAGGTTCCTTCAGGCATGGAGTTGATGCAGAGAATGCCCCCTGTCTGCGCGAGCGCTTCAATCTGCAGCACGCCGGGCATTACAGGATTGCCCGGAAAATGACCCGGGAAAAACCATTCGTTATAAGTGACATTCTTGATGCCTACAATATAGGTATCGGTAAGTTCAATGATCTTATCCACCAGTAAAAAAGGGTGACGGTGGGGCAGTGTTTTTTCAATTTTTTCCAGTGTGTAAACCGGGGGCATGGATGGGTCGTAAACGGGTACATCCTTTACATGCCGGTTTTTCTTGATATACTGTTTGATTTTTTTGGCAAATTCTACATTGGTGGAATGGCCGGGCCGGTTGGCAATGATCCTTGCTTTGATGGGATACCCGATCAGGGCGAGATCACCCACCACATCCAGTAATTTATGTCTGGCAGGTTCATTGGGGAAGCGGAGTTCCAGGTTATTCAGATACCCTTCGCTTTTCACTTCGATCTTATCCCTTTTGAACACTTTCGCCAGACGGGTCATTTCGGCATCCGTTACCGGTTTGTCAACCACCACGATGGCATTATTGATATCACCGCCTTTTATCAGGTCATTGTCCAGTAAGGCTTCCAGTTCGTGTAAAAAACAAAAAGTACGGCAAGGTGCTATTTCGGTCTGAAAATCCCGGATGGTTTTTAAACCGGCATGCTGGGTACCCAGCACCGGGCTATTGAAGTCGATCAGGGTAGTGATCTGATAATCCATAGCTGGCAAAGCCACCATTTCCACTCTTTTCTCTTCATCATAGTGATAAATATTCTCATCCAGGCTATACCAGGCTTTGGTGGCTTCCTGCTCCAAAACCCCTGATTTCGAAATCAGGTTGATAAAAGGGGCGGAACTGCCATCCATGATCGGTATCTCGGGTCCGTTCAATTCAATCAGCACATTATCCACCCCCATACCCACCAGGGCAGCCAGTACGTGTTCAACGGTGCTGATTTTGGCATCCCCCACCTGCAGGGTTGTTCCCCGGCTTGTATCGGTAACCAGGTCGCAGTCGGCCCGGATGATGGGTTGCTGGGGAAGGTCTATCCGCTGAAACTGGATCCCAAAACCGGGATTGGCAGGTTTTAACGTCATATCAACCAGGACACCCGTATGTAAACCGGTGCCACTGATACTGATGGGATTACAAAGGGTATGTTGTTTGTCGGGATTAAAATGACTATCCATTCTTCGCTTATTTGTATTTATATAGGCCCGTTTTTCGACAATCTTCGGGAAAAAACTCCCATTTCTGTCCTGTCATATTTGCCCGACAGAAAAGATTAACGAAAATATATTCTGCAAAAATAAGATTTCAGGGTGGTTAAATGATGTTCTTCAGGCATTTACCCTTTCAGAGAGGAGTTGTTCGACCATTTTTTCCAATTCTTTAACCCTTTTCTCCAGATTGGGGAGACTACGGGTCATGGCCTGGATGCGCAATGAACTGGAAAAGTCAAGAGCAGGCGTGCCATTGAAAGACTTGTTCGGATCTTTAATCGATTTGGTAACACCACTTTGTCCGGCAATCTTTGATCCGTCGGCTATCGTAATATGCCCGGCGGTACCAACCTGACCACCCAGCATCACATTTTTTCCCACTTTGGTACTGCCACTGATCCCAACCTGGGCGGCAATTACCGTATTGACGCCGATTTCCACATTGTGTGCGATCTGTATCAGGTTGTCCAGTTTCACACCGGCTCTGATGATGGTAGACCCCATGGTTGCACGGTCGATGGTGGTGTTGGCCCCGATTTCCACAAAATCCTCGATCACCACATTCCCGATTTGCGGCACTTTTTGGTAACTGCCATCAGACTGAGGTGCATAACCAAACCCGTCGCTGCCGATTACGGTACCCGCATGTAGTACCACATTGTTCCCGATCACACATTCCTTATAAATTTTTACACCGGCATGAATGATTGAATTGTCGCCAATGGTTACATGATCACCCAGTACAACACCCTGGAAGATCTTTACATTATGGCCAATGGTTACATGCTCGCCGATATAGGCAAAAGCCCCGATATAGATCTGTTCACCTAATTGAGCGGTTGATGCGATATAACTGGGTTGCTGGATACCCGTCAGCTCCTTTGTCATCAGTTCCTGGTATTTGGCCAGTAAAGTGGCAAAAGCCGTGTAGGCGTCTGCAACCCTGATCAGGGTAGGACCGATTTTTTCCTTCAGAACCTGGGTTTGGTTGATGATGACCACCGAAGCCCGGGTCGTATAGAGATAATCCTCATATTTGGGATTGGCCAGAAAAGAAAGCTGACCTTCCTTTGCTTCTTCAATTTTGCCAAATGAAGTTACCAGGGCATCCGGATTTCCCTCCAGTTGTCCGTTTACCAGCATGGCTATTTGTGCGGCGTTGAATTGCATAGTGCGGGGTTTAGTCCCATTTACCTTCAAATTGTCTCAGAAATGGTCAGCAAAGCTACGTTCTGAGGATTGGGTTACAACTCCTAAGTTAACAAACAAATGTAAAATTTTTTAACAGGAGCCGAAAGGTTTTGGTGAATCAGCGCATTGTCTATCTGGGATATATCAGTTACCGTGCCATTTTTGAAAAGGATATTGATTCTTTCGTCCTTTGTCTGGTATAAGGTATTGGTGGCTTCACCCGTAAAACAGAGGTAGCCGATATCGTCGGGATGGATCCCGAAAGATTGGATGGTCCCGGCCTGTTTTGCTGCCAGATAGTCCTTTTCAAAGGGTCCGGTCTGTATCCGGGTCTTATACAATTGTCTGTTGAGAAAACGGGTACACAGAAGGGATAAGATGGGATCCGGATGCCGGCCCCATACTTTTACAGCATGCATCACATCATGGTCATCAATGGCACAGAACTTTGCCAGGGCGGTTTCATCCATCTTACCGGAAAAGGAGCCCAGGAAAAAATCCAGTTCCGAAAGCGTCACCAATTGCGGGTCTGTGGCCTTGTAGATCTGTTTTACACGCTCGAGAATCTTGACCAGCATTTTTTCTGCTCCCAGAACGGTTTTGTGGAGATATACCTGCCAGTACATTTGTCTTCGGGCAACCAGAAATTTCTCAACGCTGTATATCCCTTTTTCTTCAACCAGTAATTGCCCATCTTTTACCACCAGCATTTTCAGGATCCGGTCATAACCAATCACCCCTTCACTGACACCGGAATAGAAACTATCCCTGCTCAGGTAATCCATCCTGTCAACATCCAGTTGTCCGCTGATCAGCTGGTGTAAAAAAGGTTTGCTGTATTGGTCGGTAAAAATCCGGATAGCCAGGGAGAGCTGACCCTTGAATTCCGCATTCATATGATGCATGATCTGTAAGGACAGCTGTTCATGATGCACGCCTTCCACCAATACCTGTTCAAGTGCATGCGAAAAAGGGCCATGTCCGATATCATGTAAAAGAATGGCCGCCTTGACCGCCACTTCCTCCTCCTCTGTGATCTCCACGCCCTTGCTCTTCAATTCGTTTACTGCCATACACATTAAATGGTAGGCACCCAGCGAATGGTGTAAGCGGGTGTGTATAGCACCAGGGTATACCAGCTGCGCCATGGCCATTTGCTGGATCCGTCGAAGCCGCTGGTAATAGGGATGGGCAATGATGGCAAAGATCAGCGGATGCTGAATGGTGATAAAGCCATATACCGGATCATTGATGATTTTTCTTTGTGTGCCTGTCATCCTGTTGTTGAATTGTTAAATCGGCTGGTCGGCCAGCAGGCAAAAGTACAAATAAGAAAGACCATGTGCAGGAATGAAATAGATTTACTTACTTTACCCCCTGCCGGTCAGGTATAAAACAATCGTCTATCGTCCTTATTTCTACGCAGATTTTTCTGATTTCTTTATTTCTTTGTCTTTACGGATCAACCCGTCGGGCACTATTAACCTAACCAAACTGATAACATGGCTGTTGCAACAATTTTATGGGTGGATGATGAGATGGAAAGTCTTCAATCCCAAAAAATATTCCTGGAACACAAGGGTTATGAAGTGATTACGGTGACCAATGGATTTGATGCCATCGACTATGTCAGGGATCATCTGGTGGATGTGGTTTTAATGGATGAAACGATGCCGGGAATCACGGGTCTGGAAACACTTGCCAGGATCAAAGAGATCAATGCCCAGATCCCGGTTGTGCTGATCACCAAAAACGAAACCGAGAACCTGATGGATGATGCGATCGGAAGCCAGATCACAGATTACCTGATCAAACCCGTGAACCCAAACCAGGTATTGTTATCCCTCAAAAAAATCATCGATAATAAACGGCTGGTGGCCGAAAAGACAACTACTGCCTATCAGCAGCAGTTCCGCGAATTGTTCATGGCATTGAATGATGATCCCGATTATAACCAATGGATGGAGATCTATAAGAAGTTGGTGTTCTGGGAGCTGGAAATGGAAAAAAGCGACAGTCCTGAAATGCGGGAAGTGTTTCATACCCAGAAACAGGAGGCCAATCGGGAGTTCGGTAAATTCATTTCAAAGAATTACGCTTCCTGGCTGGATCCGAAAAGTTTCTCGGCGCCCATCATGAGCAACCAGCTCTTCCAGTTCAAGGTTTTACCGCATATCGAGAAAGGAATACCCACTTTTTTTATCCTGATTGACAACCTGCGCTATGACCAGTGGAAAGCCATACAACCGATTTTTGCGGAAAGTTTCCGGATACTGGAGGAGGAGACCTTTTATTCCATATTACCTACAGCAACCCAGTATTGCCGGAATGCCATTTTTGCCGGTTTATTACCCATCGAAATTGAAAAACAATTTCCGGAACAATGGAAAAATGATGATGAGGAAGGCGGGAAAAACCTTTTTGAAGAAGTGTTTTTTAAGGCACAATTGAAAAGACTGAAAAAGGAGGATGTGCGGTTCAGTTACCATAAGATCGTAAACCATCAGGATGGCCAGCAGCTGGTAAGCAATGTGCACAATCTCCTGCAAAACGATCTGAATATTATCGTTTATAATTTTGTGGATATGCTCAGTCATGCCAGAACCGAAATGGAAGTATTGAAAGAACTGGCCAGTGATGAAGCCAGTTACCGCAGTCTCACGAAAAGCTGGTTTGAACACAGCCCCCTGCATCAGGCTTTAAAGAAGATTGCTGATAAGAAAGTTAAGATTGTATTGGCAACCGATCATGGAAGTGTACGGGTGAATACGCCGCATAAGGTGATCGGAGATAAACAGACAACCACCAACCTCCGTTACAAACACGGTCGTAACCTGAATTTCGAACCCAAAGAAGTGCTTGCATTCAAGGATCCCAAGGAAGCCGGATTGCCTGTACCCAATGTGAATTCCTCTTTTATTTTCGCCAGGGAAGACGGGTTCCTTTGTTATCCCAACAATTATAATCACTATGTGAATTATTACCGGAACACTTTTCAGCATGGAGGGATCAGTCTGGAAGAGATGATCATTCCGATCATAAAAATGGTCAGTAAATAAACCCATAAGGATAGCAGGGCAGCTATGTGGATAAATGAAACCCTTCAGCCCTGAATACTGTCTTATTTTTGAATCAGTCCGGAAACCCACAATCGGGACCGGAAATGGCTATGAAGATTACACAAACCACCCTGGACAAACTTGGCAATATTCTGGAAGAATCCGGTTATGTAGTGCGGTATGAAAGAGGTACTTTTCAAAGTGGCTGGTGCCTGCTGGAAGCCAGGAAGATCGTTGTATTGAATAAATTTCTCAGTATGGAAGGAAGGATCAATACGCTGATGGACATTATCCCCCAATTGACGGTCGAATACGACAAGCTCACCCTCGAATCCCAAAAACTCTATGAAGAAGTGGTGAAAAAATCAGCTGCGGAAGCCTGATTTTACGGTTAATACCTGGTTCTTCTTATCAGATTTGACTTAGTTTTGAAAGGTGAGTGATACATCCCTAACCATAACATTCCTTGGTACAGGTACCAGTTCCGGTGTGCCCATGATCGGTTGTGATTGTGAAGTATGTACCTCTGCGGATCCGCATGATAAAAGGCTCCGGAGCAGTATCCTGGTTTCATCAAAAAAGACGGTTTTTGTCGTGGATACCACTCCCGATTTCCGTTACCAGATGTTACGGAGTCATACCAAACACCTGGATGCTGTATTGTATACACATCCCCATAAGGATCATATGGCGGGTCTGGATGATATCCGTGCCTATAACTTCACTTCGAAAAAAGCCATGTTTATCTATGCCAATTCGCTCACGGAAGAAGCTGTGCGTAGGGATTTCTATTATGCCTTTTCAGATACCAAATATCCGGGCGTTCCTGAGCTGAATATGGTAACGATTGATGAAACGCCTTTTGTGATCGGGGACATACCGGTAATACCTATCCAGGTAATGCATCATAAAATGCCGGTTTTCGGGTACCGGTTCCGTGACTTCACTTATATCACCGATGCCAACCGGATCGAAGAAACGGAAAAGGATAAGATCCGGGGATCCAAAGTGCTGGTGCTGAATGCACTGCGAAAAAAAACGCATATCTCGCATTTTACCTTGTCGGAAGCAGTGGCACTGGCCCTGGAGCTGGAAGTGCCGGAAGTTTATTTTACCCATATCAGTCATCAGTTGGGACGGCATATTG
>JAGWTX010000707.1 GCA_028875955.1 Bacteroidota bacterium
CAACATGATATCTTACAAAAACCCTTTGGTACCAGCTGGATATCGTATACCCGTTGTCACGATGATATCGGCCTGGGTTTTGAAGACGCCTCCATCACGGCTGCAGGTTTCAATGCCTATGAGCACCGGAAATTCCTGAAAGATTATTATTCGGGTAGTTTTCCGGGATCACCGGCATCGGGAGCCTTGTTTTCGATCAACCCCAAAACGCAGGATGCAAGGATCAGTGGATCCCTGGCATCCTTATGCGGACTGGAGAAAGCACTCGAACAAAAGGATGCAGCTGCTATCGAAACATCTGTTAAAAAAATATTGCTGATGCAGGCTATGAGTTGTATGCTGGGTGGTTTGCCCATGTTGTTTTATGGTGATGAAGCCGGCTATACCAATGACTACAGTTATTTACAGGATCCCGGTAAAAGCTATGATAACCGCTGGATGCACCGCCCGGTGATCAACTGGGAAAAGAATGAACGCATTCATCAGAAAGGAACCATCGAAGAAATCATTTTTACCGGTACCCAAAAATTACTGTCCCTCCGGAAAAGCCTGCCCGTACTGGCCGACAGGAAAAACCTGCGCTGGTTAACGCCGCATAATATCCATGTGGCAGGTTGTCTGCGAACCAGTGAGAACACAAAACTTTATTGTCTCTTTAATTTCAGCAACAAAGCTGCTTATCTAACCTGGTACACTTTTAAAGAACTCGGAGCAGCACCCAGGCAACTCTATGATCACTGGACCGGGAAAAAACATACGGTTGGGGCAGATCATGAATACCTGGTATTGGATGCTTATTCGTTTTGTTTGTTGGAGGGGGATGGGAAATAACTTATACAATGGTGATGAAGATGGTTTTATTGAAACGGTCATTCATCCCGGCCCCTATATCGAACCACCTTCTACCAGTTCCGATTCGATAAACACTTCCTCCACTTCCTGTGTATTCCCGTTCAGGCGGGCCAGCATCTGGCTGAAGGAACGTTTGCCCAGTTTATAACCACTGGTTTCCACATGGGTAATCTTGGGGTTGTAGAGGGTGGGTAATAACCCATTGCTGATACTGATCACCGCTATGTCTTCCGGCACACGCAGGTTTCTTTCATGGAGGGCATACATCACCCCGATCAGGATCAGATCGCCCATACAAAAGATCACATCCGGTTTTTCGGCCTGGTCCAGCGCATCCAATGTGGCGGCTTTGGCCGGCATCGATTGTTCGGGAAAGGCATAACTGATCTGGGTTCGGGGTGAGGCTTTTGCAAAAACCTCCTTGAACGAGTCCAGTCTTTTCTGGGTTATACTTAAACGTGGGTGACCAAACAGGGCCAGCACCTTTTTTTTGTTTTTGGCAATGATGGCTTCCGCTGCAATCCTGGCCGTTTCGGCATCGGGCAGACAAACCTTATTACAGACCGCATGGATCGGCACCCTGTCAAAAAAGATCACGGGCATATTAAGCTCATCCATTTTCCGGAAATGCTGGATGTCTTCCGTTTCCACCGAAACAGAAGCAAACAAACCGGCCACCATATTTTTCCGGAACAGTTGGAGATTGCTTTTTTCAATTTCCTTTTCATCCCTCGACTGCATGATCAATACCGAATAGCCATG
>JAGWTX010000708.1 GCA_028875955.1 Bacteroidota bacterium
CATGATGGCTTTTACATCCGCATCACTCATGCCATGAAAAACCATGCCTGCACCGCCCTGTTCCATCATGTCCATTACGGTTGCAGCTTCGGCAGCAGCTTTGTGTTTTCTTCCTTTCAGGAGGTTTACCTCTTCAATACTTTTTCCATTGTAACTGCTGTCGGCATCAAATGAAGCCACTACGGGATAACTAAAGTGTTTCAGTTTCCTTTTTTTTAATTTTTTGAGCATGTAGGCTGTTACCTGTTTCCTGACGGCTGGCCTGGCCAGTCTTGCTTTGATGGAATCCTGTCCGTCGGCCAGCACTTCATCGGGAAGCAGGGTACTGAGTGAGGTGCTGCTGGCGGTATAGGGATACTGGTCAATGGTTACATCAATGCCTTCGGAGCGGGCATGGCGGATCAGGGCAAGGGTTTCACGGCTTCTGCCCCAGTTTTGTTGTCCGCTTACTTTAAAATGAGAGATCTCAACCGGCATATGGGCTTCCTTTCCGATATACAATGCCTCCTGGATGGCCTGGGTAACACTGTCGCCTTCATCGCGCATATGACTGGCATACACACCATGAAAGGAAGCCGCAACTTTGGCGAGCCGCAAGACCTCATCGGTTTTGGAATAGGTGCCGGGTATATAGATCAGACCGGTAGACAATCCCACTGCGCCATCCTTCATGGCCTGTGCCACAATGCTTTCCATTTTTTCCATTTCGGCTTCTGACGGATCCCGGTTGGCCGAACCCATGACCGCTTTGCGTACATCATTGTGCCCGATCAGGGATGCGGTGTTTATGGAAAGATGCAGGCTGTCCAGCATGGAGAAATATTTGCCCAGGTTGACTTCGGATAAGCCACAGTTGCCGGTGACAACCGTAGTTACCCCGTCATAGATAAAATTATCTGCCGTCGGATTTTTCTTTTCATCGCCTTCAATATGGGTATGCACATCAATAAAACCGGGTGCTACGATAAGACCGGTTACATCCAGGGTTTTTGAAGCTTTCCATTGGTCCAGATGCCCGATGGCAGCTATTTTACCATCTTTTACCGCGATATCACCATAAAACCAGCTGTTGCCGGTACCATCGAGGATCTTACCGTTTTTGAGCAGGATATCGGCTTGCTGGCTGTATAAACGGGTTGTTAAAAGCAGGATCAATAAAAAATGGCTTCTCATTTGTCTGGGCTTGATTTGCTGAAATTAAGTAATCTGGGATTAGTCTGTGTGCTTCCCCGGTAAAACTGTAATTTTGCCCACTGAAAAAATGCGGATATGCTGAATAAGCTGGATGCCATCAAGGCGAGATTTGAACAAGTGGGGATTGCCCTCACCAACCCGGAAATCATCAATAACCAGAAGGAGTTTGGTGCTTATAGCAAGGAATACCGTCAGCTGGAAAAGATCGTGCAACCTTATGAGGCCTATAAAAAAGTACTGAGCGATTACGAATTTGCAAAAGAGGCCCAGAACGGATCGGATGACGACATGCGTGAACTGGCTAAAATGGAATTGCCTGAACTGGAAGAAAAAAAAGCCGCTCTTGAAAAAGAACTCACCAAACTGCTGATACCCAAGGATCCGCAGGATGATAAGAATGCCATCCTGGAGATCCGTGC
>JAGWTX010000709.1 GCA_028875955.1 Bacteroidota bacterium
AGCAGCAGGGGGATACCTGTTTCAGAAAACATCCGTTTTGCCGTGCAGGAAAAAGAATATTACCAGGTACCCGCCATTCAATCACCTCACCCGGTATTTAACTGGGAAATGGATACTTCTGTAAAAGCGATTACCGCTGTGAGGGTATTGGTGGCATCTACGGAAGAAATGTTACAATCCGGTCAGGGCGATTACTGGGATTCCCGAAAAATACCAGTTAAGGATTGCAGACTGGTATACAAGGGTAAGGTACTCAAACCCCGGCAATTGTATTATTGGAAAGTACAAATATGGAATGATAAGGATATTGTTTCCAACTTTTCAGGTGTCAGTACTTTTTATTTTGCACCGGATACCGGTAAGAAAACCTTTACCCACTATCCGCTGGCGGCTGAAATACAAAAAGCCGAGCATATCCAGCAACAGGGTCCGACAAGGTATTTTATTGATTTCGGGAAAGACGGGTTCGCGCAATTGTATTTGCATCTGAACAGCAACCGATCAGATTCTATCTGGGTGGAAGCTGCGGAAGCCCTTTCAGGTCCCGGAACCATCCTGAAATCCAATGGGAATATCCGTTACCTACGG
Organism: Bacteroidota bacterium; assembly: GCA_028875955.1. Classification (GTDB taxonomy): domain Bacteria; phylum Bacteroidota; class Bacteroidia; order Chitinophagales; family Chitinophagaceae; genus Sediminibacterium. The sequence goes on from JAGWTX010000709.1 coordinate 589, forward strand.
ATCGGCATATATGTTGAAAAAGGCACACACGATTATGCCATTACATGGCCGGTTAATGAAAAACGAAACAAACGCAATCCCGCTCTGATGCCCGGTTATATCGGTGAAGTCTTTCCCTTCCGGTATGTGGTGATTGAAAATTATGATGGTCAAATGGATTCCCGTACGATCCAGCGAAAACTGATCCATTACCCATTTGATGAAACCGCTTCTGCATTCAGTTCCAGTGATACCGTTCTAAATCAGGTTTGGGAACTCTGCCGTTATTCGATGAAAGCAACCAGCTTTACAGGATATTATGTGGATGGCGACAGGGAGCGTCTTCCCTATGAAGCCGATGCATTGATCAACCAGTTATCCCATTATTCAGTGGATGCTGAATACAGTATCGCAAGAAGATCCATGGAATATCTTTTGTTTCATCCCACCTGGCCAACGGAGTGGAGCCTGCAGAATATCATGCTGGCCTGGAATGATTATATGTATACGGGTGACGACACCTATCTGAAGGAGTTCTATCCCGAATTGCAGAAAAAAATCCTGATGCCATTGGCCGGTCCCAACGGTCTGATCAGTACCAGGGCCAGGAAACAGGAAGCTGATTTCCTGGAATCGATTCACATGGTGAAGGATTTTGATGGCAAACACGGATTGAAGGACAATGTAGACTGGCCGCAAAAAGGAGATTATATCGGCGCGGAAAAAGAATATGGTGGCGAAACGGATGGGTTTGTTTACACCGATTACAATGCAGTCGTCAATGCCTACTATTATCATGTACTGGGATTGATGCAGAAAATTGCGAAAGTGCTGGATAAGTCAGCCGATGCAGAACGATACCAAAAAGAAGCAGAAAAGGTTTACCGTTCTTTTCAGCTTGTGTTCAAAGACAAGACAAGCGGTTTATACAAAGACGGCGATACCACTCTTCACCGTTCGTTGCATGCCAATATGTTTGCCCTGGCTTTTGGGTTGGTACCTGAAAAGGATATACCGGTTGTGGTGCGCTTTATCAAAACACG
>JAGWTX010000079.1 GCA_028875955.1 Bacteroidota bacterium
CTGTTCATCAAACAATCCTCTAACTTTGGACATGGCAGATGTTTTTGCTCAGACAAACTTACTGATCAAAACATTGCACCTTATCCATAGTTTTTAGAGATGCCCCTAAAGTTTAACGTTGAACAAGTCGCTGCTGATCGAGGCCTCTTACCCCTTACCGGTAACTTTGTTGTTTAAAGTCTAAAGTTAAAAGTTGTACAAGTTGCCGCGGCTGCAGCCACTTACCTTTTACCTCTTACCCCACTCCCTAAAAAAGTTTCTGTTTCGCACTTCCGCGCTTAATATACTCGCCCCAGGTAAGGTTATCCGCCCCTTCCTGGTGTGCCAGTGCTTTTTCGATGGCGAAATTGGCGGCTGTTTCAACCACCCAGTCGAAATTATCCTGTCCAACACTGTGCACATCTGCATCCGGCGCCGGGTTGCAAAAGTCGATGGCATAAGGAACGCCATCACGCAGGGCCAGTTCTACGGTATTAAAATCGTATCCCAGGTAATGGTTGATGCGCAGTACGATTTCTTCCATCAGCCGCAAGCGTTCCGGGCTGGGCGTAAAATCGGCTACATAACGCAGGTGATGCGGGTTACGTGGTTCGTAGGGCATGATGCGGGTATATTTGCCGCCGATGCAATAACACCGGTAGTATTCATCAAAAACAATTTCCTCCTGCAGCAACATTACGAGTTGCCCGGTTTCACTGTGCTTCTGAAAAAAATCATCGGGTCCGGTAAGTTTATATACATGCTTCCAGCCGCCACCAGCGAAGGGTTTCATATAAGCGGGAAATCCGATATAATTGAAAATATTATCCCAATCGAGCGGATAGGCCAGGTTGGAAAAGGATGCATCCGAAGTATCGTCGGGGTGCTCTTTTGACGGAAGAATAACGGTCTTCGGTACAGGCACATTGATTTTCGTAGCCAGGCAATTGTTGAAAAACTTTTCATCGGCGCTCCACCAGAAGGGATTGTTGATAACAGCGGTACCACACAAAGCCGCATTTTTCAGAAAAGCCCGGTAAAAGGGGATGTCCTGGCTGATCCTGTCGAGGATAACAGCATAGCCGCTTGATTCGCCCTGCAAAACTTTGTCAATCCGAACCGGTTCAGCTATTATGCCGGGAATGTTTTTACTGTTGATCCTTTCCACAAAAGCCAGTGGGAAACTTCTTTCCTGTCCGAACAGGATGCCGATTTTTTTCATAATAGCGTATTTAGCGTGTGATAATCTAAGTAAGATCGATGAATAGTGAATTTAGCGAATCTGTATTGAAATATGAAGCAGACCCCTAAATAATTCTTTGGAAGATAACCCTTCCTTCACGTAGAATGTGGAGATTTCCCTGGACCGATTTGTTACCATTATATTATTTTTGGAGATATGGCGGAAATCAGTACAAATCCATTCAAGTCACTTGCGGTTACCCAATCTGTTTTTTACTCTGAATATCTGGAACGGGAAGTGATTTTTGATATCTATCTCCCCAAAAATCTCCGGCAAAATGATCAGGTGAGTTTGTTACTGATCAATGATGGGCAGGATCTGCTGACGATGGCATTTGATGAGATGCTGGAGGAACTGATCAGTAGCCAAGCCATCGAACCCCTGATTTGTGTAGGCATACATTGCGGTCCGGAAAGAAAAATGGAATATGGTACGGCCTATTCTGCAGATTTCAAAGGGAGGGGGGCCAAAGCAGGTTTGTATACCAAATATATTTTAGATGAATTGCTTCCCTATATCCGAAAGACCTTCCATCTTCCCATTTTCCGGGATAAATCCTTTGCCGGTTTTTCATTGGGTGCGTTGAGCGCCATGGATATCGTCTGGAACCAGGCAACCGAGTTTCACCGCATCGGCATATTTAGCGGATCGCTCTGGTGGAGAAGAAAAGGGTATGAGGATGGCTATGATGATGAACAGGACCGTCTCATGCATCTGCAGATCAGGAAGGGAGGATTTTATCCCTGGCTGCAGTTTTTTGTGGAATGCGGTAAACAGGATGAAACGGCAGACCGGAATCAAAACGGGGTCATCGATTCGATCGATGATGCCCTGGATCTGATTGTGGCGCTTAAAGCAAAGGGCTATACCGATGAACATATCCGGTACCTGGAATTGGAAGATGGCACACATGATGTGACAACCTGGGCCAAAGCCTTACCCGAATTTCTGAAATGGGGATGGGGAGACAGGAACGAATAAGGAATTCCGATAAGACGATTGGATCAATGCAGGGTATCCTTTTAGCAGGATACTTTTTTTATGGAAGATATTTTCCGGTTACAGATGGTACAAAAAAAGCTTCGGATCCAAGATCCGAAGCTTTTTTATGGGTATCCTTTTCAACCGTTCAGTTAAAAGATATACCTCAAGCCTAATTGCATTCCCCATGTGCTGAAAACACTCAGGAGATTTTGGTAAGGAGTGGTAACCAATTGACCGTTTGATTGTGCCAGGTTGAAAGTGGGTGCACCTGAACTATTGTATCCTTTAAATACCAGCGGATTGGTAAAGGTAGTTGTCTGTGCAACACCCCATTTCTTGTTAAAGAAGTTGCCGGCATTCAGCATGTCAACTGAGATCTGAATGGTATGTTTCCTGCCACCGATATTCGTATAGATATCCTGCAGTATGCGCATGTCAATCTTACTATACCAGGGAAGATAAGCAGAGTTTCTTTCTGCATATTTTCCAAGATGGCTTTTGATATAGGAGGAATTGTCTACAAACTGGTTCCAGGCTGCTGCCTGTTCTGCAACGCTGCGGGCCGGATTGCTTCCGCTGGCAGTTTGTGCAACAAACAGTACATCCCTTGTCAGATACATCAGATCGGTGCTGCTGTTTCCATCGTTATTCACGTCACCGTTGTATACATAACTAAAGTTCCGTTGCTTGTTCAATTCTCCAAACAGGGAAATGGTTGTGGCAAAATGTTTGCCATATTCGAAACGATAAGAAACCGTACCGATAATCCTGTGTGGCATGACATATTGTGAATTGTACATTTCCAGGCTGTTCTGTGTTCCAACCGCTGCATTGCTGTTCCAAACAGAAGTTGCCTGGCTACCGGGGTTGGCGGTAACTTCTGAAGCATAACTCAGGGTATATGCCAGTGAACCATAAAATCCTTTGGCAGTAGATTTCTGGATCTGGAAAGTCAGGGATCCGCTTTGTCCTTTGTCGCTGTTTTCCAGGATGATGGCGGTACCAATATTGCTGTAAAGTTTTCTGTCAGCAGTTGCCAGGAAACGGGGTCTGTTGTCCGCACCGGTTAAAGTGCCGTTGGTACTTTTCTGGTTGGCATTCCGCATAACTACGGCATTGATATCTTTTGTATACAACAGATCCACGCTGAATAACCAGCCTTTCCCTAACTGTTTGTCAAATGCCAGGTTGGATCTCCAAACCTGAGGGAATTTAAAGTTAGGGTCTGTCATGACAATATTGGCACCATTGGCCAGGACACCCGTTGTTGGTGTAAATGTGCCTCTGTATGCATCCGGATTCGGATTAAAGAGATAGTTCTGCAGCAAAGTAGGATCTGTTACCTGCTGGCTTTGCTGGTACATGGAACTATTGGTAGGTATATTGGTCAGGTATACAAAAGGAATCCTTCCTGTGAAAATACCTGTACCACCTCTGAACACCAGGTTCTCATCATTTATTTTGTAACGGAAACCGATCCTGGGTGACCAGTAAGCAGTGGCTTTTGGCCATGCACCGGTTGTATAGCTGGTCATATTGCCATTTTGGTCAGGGAATTTCAAGGCAGAAATATTGGGGTTCTCCAGGGGTTGTTCAGGATAAACGGGTTTGTCGATACGCAGACCCAACGTCAGTTTGAAATTCTGGTTGACATTGATCTCATCCTGTCCATAAACACCCAATTGTCCGATTTTCAGGTTGGCAGAGTATACGGCATCCTGACCCGGTACCAGAGAGAAGGTATAGGAATAGGCAACCGGCGCTTTGTTAGCCATAAAATCGGCCAGTGAATTAAATGCATAATAACTGGCACTGCCCGGCATAAACATATTTCCCACACGCTGATACTCATAAGAAATACCGGCTGTCAGGGTATGTTTGCCTGCATAGTAAGTGAAGTTGTCTGTAAAGCTATACACATCATTGATCACATCATTGTTGCGGGTAAAGGGATCCGCACCGGCACTCATATAATTCTGACCGTTGTTGTTAAAGATGTCAATGGTTGGAAACACAACTCCGCCAGGAACCGTTCTGCTGTCCTGGATTTTTGTAATGGTTGCCAGTAACTGGTTGGAGAATTTGCCATTGAAGTTGGAATTCAGTTCCAGTGAACCGGATTTTACCACATCCTTAAATCCATAGTTGGAATTGGAAAAAGACATGGAGTTAAGACTAAACCTGTTATTCGGTAATCGGCTGATGGAGCCGGATGCACCTGCAGGTCTGAAACTGGGATTATTCGGAATGGAACTACCATTCAGCTGCTGGTCATTCGTATTGACGAGTTCGCTGTATTTGAAGGTAAGTTTATGCTGGTTGTTGATATTCCAGTCGATCTTTGCCAGGAATTTATGGTTCTTGGTAGCGAAATTCGGGAAGTTGTCATAGGAGCCCGGATTGTAATTGTACTTGCTCTGCAGATAATTGGAGAACTTGGCCAGCGAGTCAACACTTGTGTTGGAAACGATACCGGAACCAGATCCGCCTTTCGGGCTGAAAGAAATACCAGGAACACTTTTTTCTTCTGATTCGTAATTGACAAAGAAGAACAATTTGTTTTTGATGATCGCACCGCCCAGAGAACCTCCATAGGTTTTATTGGTGGAAGCGGTAAAGGCAGGAAGTTTTACAGACCCTACATTTCTGCCGTTGTAATCCTGGTTTCTGTATAATCCATACACCGTTCCTTTTAAGGTGTTGGTTCCGCTCTTGGTAATGGCGAAAATACCGGCACCGGTAAAGTTGGACTGTTTTACATCAAAAGGGGAAATACCAACAGAGATTTCCTCAATGGCATCCAGTGAAATCGGATTGGATCCGCCACCGGGTAGGGGGTCGCTGCTCAGCCCGAAGTTGTTATTGAAGTTCGCTCCATCAATAACCGTATTGTTATAACGACCGTCACGACCTGCAAAACTGGTTCCGTTTGCCTGGGGTGTTAAACGGGTAAAATCAGAGATACTTCTGCTGATAGTCGGCAGGGTACTTAACTGACGTTGTCCGATTACAGTCGTAGCACTGTTTCTGTCAATACCTGATTTTCTTCGTTGTGCAAGCACAACCACTTCACTCAGGTTTTTGGCGGCATCAGCCAGCACTGCATTAATTACATAGGGTTCACCCAGTGCCAGGTAGATCTCCTGGAGGGTTTCTGTTTTCAAACCAACATAATCAATCTTGACAACATAAGGACCGCCGATACGTAAACCGGCAAGATTGAAAATTCCGTTCTTTTTTGAAACAGTGGTGTAAACGGTTCCGGACGGTGAGTGGGTAGCTGTAACGGAAGCTCCTTCCAATGCAGATCCATCACTGGTGGTTACCGTACCGGTGATGCTACTATTGGTTACCTGTCCCATAGATGTTCCGGCAAATAGAAGTACCGACAACATCAATGAAATTGTCTTTAAAATTCGCATATAAGCATAGTTTTAGATTATGCAAATATGACACTTAAAGCCCGTTTTTGCATCTCTTTAACGCTATTAATGGCAAATTAATTGGTGGTTTCCGGAAAAATGTTCATTTCTTGGTGATAAGTGCTATCCTGCGTATGCCACGGATTTTTTGAAAAATTGTCCATCTGGTAAATGGTTTTTCAAGACGTCAAAAGCTTTCAGAGACTGATTTTTAGCCCCAGCCGAATCGACCAGAAACTGCTATACAGCGGATGATAGCTTGTGGCAATTTTCCAGGGGGTCTCATGGTTTGTTTTGGGATGAAACCGGTATTGCGGTATCAATGCCCCGTTTCCGGTATAACCCGCAAATTCCAATAGGGGGTAGGCATCAAAGGGTACTTCATACACCCTGCCCCAGTTGTTGTTGATCAGGTTTAGGATATTGTAGATGTCCAGCATCCATTGCCCATATATCCGGTGCTTACCTGAACCGATCTGTATCTTTTTTTGGAGACCCAGATCAGCCCGATGCATAAAAGGGGTTCTTGATCCGTTTCTTTCAGCATATTGACCTCTTCGTTTTTGTAAATAAGGTGTTTTTTCCAGGTATTGGCCAAATGCTTTTTTCTGCTCCGCCGGAGAATAGGTTTCTCCGGCATCAGAGAGGGGTAAAAAAATCATTGTTTCCAATGAAGAAGGATCGGGAATATAAATCAGATCATAATCACCAAACAGACCGTCATCCCTTGTCATACCCAGACCTCCATATACATAACTGAACCCGTTTCCGGAACTGCCGGTATAGGTTAAGGAAATGCTGCAGGCAATTTTCTGTAAACGGGTCCTGATCTCTTTTGTCAGCAGCAAAAAAATACGATGGCCCGGACTATGATCCGATTCGGATAAGACAAGCCGGTTTCTTCCATTGACCGATTCTACCAAACGCCATTGACTGCTGTTGATCGAAGAACTGCCATCCTGATAAACCCTGCTTTTCCCCCAGGAATACCGGCACTGCCATTGCCAGCCATTGCCATTCGATTTTGACAGGGCAGCATCAAAAGTTTGGGCTGACCCTTTTTTACCTTTCTGATTTCCGATCAGGATTACATAGCCAAACGGATTTGAACCATCCGGTCTGATGGGTATCAACCCTCCGTTGCTGGAAGTATAGACCCATCTGTTATCAGGCCCTGATACCGTATCTGCCGGAGGTAGGAGGTTTATCTGTGTGTATTGTAATTCTTTCAGCATTTTACTAAAACTGATATCCATTTCAAACTTCCATCCCGTAAGCCATTTTTTTTCGGCATGAAAAGTTCCGGTAAATCTTTTCGGTAAGGACAGGGAAGGTTCCATTAGATCCAATGGAATTTTATTCAGGACAGAACCGGTTTCAGCCGGTTTCCATTGCTGATACGGATCAGGTCTGAACCGCATCTGTTGCAGGGCAGCAGGGGATGCGGTATAACCGCCCACTTTAAGTCCATCATACAAATAACTTCCACCAGGCCAGACCAGCGGAATTCTTCCTGCGAACAAACCCAATCCACCCTCCAGAACCATTCCTTTTTCAGGTATTGCATATACCAGACCCAGTCTTGGTGAAAGGGAAACCGGGATGGTTGCAGCAGCCCCGGAACGGATAGTTTCTATGGGATAATATTTTTGCAGGATGGGTAAAAGACTGTCATTGACAAATGGGTTTTCAGCAGGGGCATTCAGTAACCGGTGATAATCCATCCTGATACCCATCTGTAAACGCAACCGGGCAACCGGGCTGAATTGATCACCCAGGAAAAACGATATTTTCATTTTTGAAAACCGGGCAGCAGACGCTGTCCTGTCTGTTACCCAGTTGTCCAATAAAGGGATCCCCAACTGATAGCCGGATGGATGCGATTGTGTAAGGAAATTACTGAGTGAGGAAAAGCTGTAGTTGCCAAAACTGTTTTGGATAAAAGCGTTCTGTACCTGGTTGTATTCTCCGTCAATACCAAGATGGATCAAATGTCTGCCCCACCAAAAGCTATATTTGTCATACAGGGTCAGGTTTTTTTGCGACAAATCATTGATCCCTGAATTGACATCGGTGCCAAATTGAATCACCCCCTCACCATCATTGATTCTTACATGGGGAAATGGTTTTCCGTTCGGCGAACGCTCATCCGTGATATGAGTATAGGTTAGCAATAAGCGATTGGCGCCCCTGAACAGTCGGGTGGTTTTCCACTCAGCCGTATAGGTGGTTGTCTTGGAAAGCAGGTGATATCCATCGTTGCTGAAATGCAGTTGCTTGCTATCGTTTTCATAGACATAATTTCGATCCCCCAATGAATACCGGAAACTGAAGGTGTATTTTGATTTGGCACCGGCATTCCAGTCGATCCGGATGGCCAGCCTGTCTGCATTGACGGTCGCAGTTTTATCCCAAAGGCTCCCGGGATCATAGTGATAGGTTTCTTTGATTGTATTCGATAAGATGTTCCATAATCCGGGATCACGGCTATATCCGGAATATTGGGATGCAGAAAATTTGGTGGCAGAGGCATTTCTCTCCAGCTCTCCATTCAGGTAGTAGAATAACCGGTTGGGTCTTACAGCACCTTGTATCTGAAAACCCTTTCTGCTGTTCACAACTGTTCTCTCTGGATGATCCGGATTTTCACCGGACTCATTATTCGAACCTTTCCCGGTTGTTACATACTGGTACAGGGATCCTTTCCATTGATTACCCCCTGATTTGGTAACCGCCTGGATACCTGCCCCAGTAAAATTGCCAATCGAAACATCAATGGGTGAGAGG
>JAGWTX010000080.1 GCA_028875955.1 Bacteroidota bacterium
CATTATCGCCTTTCATAATAGGGAATCTCATCATGAGAAACCGTTTCCTGCTGTTTCCAGAACGCCAGGGTTACCACCCTCCCATCCGGGGTTTTTAACAATCGGCCAAAAATGGCATTGGTGGCATTGAACATGACATCCGTAACCCCAACCGTAAAAGTAACCGGGGGAGGCGGCGGTGCTGATTCTGCGGGCATTTCAGCTCCTGTAGCGGGTGCAGCGGGTGCAGCTGTCTTGGGGGGAGGACTGGCCACGACGACAACCTTGTACTGGTTGAACGATAGCAGGTTCCGTAAAAATTCGGCTCTTTCCGGGGATACGTTTTTTTCGACCACAGCGCATTTAACGCCATCCAAATCCTCGAATTCATGATTTTTATTGATCGCCATTCTCGTTGATTTATAAGCCGGAGCAAAGTGAAAAAATGTAGGTATACAGCTGATTCGCCAAACCCGCTGCCAGGATACCGGCCAGGCATATGATTAACGCAAGTTTCGGAAGCCAGGAAACCTGGATATGGTCAATGGGTTTTTCGTTGGGATCCATAAACATCGCTTTTACTATCCGCAGGTAATAATAAAATGAGATCACCAGGTTCAGGGATGCAAATAGGATCAACCCATAATTTCCCTTTGCCGATCCTGCCATCAATAAAAAGTATTTTCCGAAAAATCCGGCAGTGGGGGGAACACCCGCCAATGAAAACAAGGCGATCGTTAACACCCAGGTAAGGAAAGGATTGGATTTGTACAAAGCCCTGTAATCTTCAATGGTATGCTTGTCAGCCACTGCACCGATAATGGATACAACGCCAAAAGCAGCCAGGTTTGAAAACACATAGATCAGCAGGAAATAAATAACGGAAGTCATGCCAGCCTGTGTGCCGGCAGATACCCCGATGAGGATGAAACCCACCTGTGCAATGGATGAAAAAGCCAGAAACCGTTTCAGGTTATTTTGCCTGATGGCAAATAGGTTACCGGTAAGAATGGTTACCATGGATAACAAATACAAAAGATTATACCAGGTATCTGCGAGCGGTTTGAATACGGTATATAATACCGAAACCAAAACAAAAAGCACCGAAGCTTTGGAAACGACAGACAAGAAAGCAGTCACGGAAACCGGCGCCCCCTCATACACATCTGCCGTCCAGAGATGAAATGGTACTGCAGAAATTTTAAAACCAAAACCTGAGAACAGGAGCAGGAAAGAGAGTATGTACAAAGGCGCTGAGGATAGATGCCGGGGTAATTCCGAAAAGAGCAATGTGCCGCTCATCCCATAAACAAGCGATATACCCAATAACAGCAAACAGGAAGAGAAGGCCGAAGAGATGATCATCTTCATTGCAGCTTCTGAAGACTGTTTGCGGGTAAGATCGAAATTGACTGCGGCGGCTACGGGGATGGTTGACATTTCCAGACCCAGATAAAACATCAGCAGGTTACCGCTGGATAACATAAAGAACATACCCAGAATGGCAGTCAATAGCAGCAAATAAAATTCAATAAGGTGTTTGTGTGCCAGAAGCCAGTCATAGGCCTGCATCGAAATGAGCAGGAGTGCAAGATTCAGGATATTCTTTTCCATGACCAGCCTTGCATTTGTTTGGAACATCTCACCAAAAAGCATCCCTTCCTGGTTAAAGAAAAATCCGCTGAGCAGGTTCAGGCATAACAGTCCATTGATCCAGGGTAAGAGGGTGGCATTGGGGATATCTTTCCCCAGTTTTATGAACAGCAACACGAACAGGATGAGGGCGATCATCCATTCCTGTTTTAGTAGTATCAGATAGTCCATTGCCATAAGTCAGATCATTTTTGGGTAATCACATTACCCACCTGTTGCATAATTGTACCTACACCGGTACCGATTAACTGATTGATCAAAAAGGGAGCCACTCCCATCAATACAATACCCACGATTAAAATTCCTGCCGCCAGTTTTTCATTCCAGCTGGCATCCGATAATTGTTGGTGCGTTTCACCGGTAGGACCCATGATCGTTTTTCCTGCAGCCCTGAGTATATACACTGCTGTAACCACTATGGAAGCACAGGCCAGTATGGTTGCCAGACGGTACCATCCATTTGGGTTTTGCCAGGAACCCATAAAGACCGTCATTTCAGCTACGAATCCGCTGAACCCGGGTAAACCCAGTGAACAGAGACCTGCAATTACAAATACGGTTGAAATAAAGGGCATCACTTTTAATAAGCCGCCCAGTTGAGCCACCATTCTGGTATGGGTCCTGGTGTAGATCATTCCGATGGCAGCAAAGAAAAGGGCCGTCATCAATCCATGCGACACCATCTGCAGCACAGCCCCGTTGATGGAGGTTTCCGTAAGCATGCCGATACCCAGGATCACAAATCCGCAATGGCTGACAGATGAATAGGCGTTGATGTATTTCAGGTCGGTCTGCATCATGGTGGCGAATGCACCATAAATGATTGCGATGGTTGCCAACAGGATAATGATCCAGGAATACGCATGTGCCGCATCCGGCATTAAAAAAGTAGCCACCCTAAGACAACCATACCCGCCCAGTTTCATAGAGATCCCTGCCAGAAACATGGAGGCTGCGGTTGGTGCGGAAGCATGTCCATCCGGAACCCAGGTATGAAAAGGAAAAAGGGCAGCGAATATGCCAAACCCAAGAAAGGCAAAAGGAAAAAATATTTTTTGCACTTCCAGCGGGATATGCATTTTTGCGATCGCCATTATATCAAAACTGTGTGTCTGCTGATACACACCCATCATTCCCACAAATACCAGGGCAGATCCAGCCATCAGCATCAGTGCGAGTTTCATGGCACTGTATTCCTTTTTTCCACTTCCCCAAACACCGATCAGCAGGAATTTTGGTATCACGGCCACTTCCAGAAAGAAGAATAAAGTGAACAGGTCCAGTGAAATGAAAAATCCATAAGCTCCCATGCTTAATAATAATAAGAGAAAGAAAAACTCCTTACTCATATTCGTCTCATTCCAGGAAACCAGGATGCCGGCAACCACCACTGACGCCGTTAACAGGATCATGGCAATGGAAATACCATCTACCCCGATATGATAATGGATACCCAGTTCTGCAAACCAGGCATGGTTTTGTACAAACAACATGGCTTCGTTGTTTCCGGAAGTCCGGGTCTGCCAGTACAGTAACAGTAACCATACAGAAATCCCCAATTGCAGCAGGGCTCCTGCCAAAGAAATCACCCTGACTTGTTTCAGGCCCCTGCCAAACAGAACCAGCAGGGCTGTAAGAAGGGGTATGATGATGAGTAATGACAGGTTCATATTTTGCTTATTTCCATAGATAAATAAAAAGAACAGCCAGTGCGGCTATGCCGCCAAAAAAATAGAGTGCATAGTTTTGTACACTTCCGGATTGCCAGCGTTTGATTAAAGATGAAAATCTGGCTGTTAGCGTTGCCAGCAAATTCATACACCCATCCACAATGTTTTTATCAAACCAGGCAATGGGCCGGCCAACCAATGGGAATAGAATTTTCCCGGTGACAAAAAGATAGATTTCATCCACATAAAATTTCCTATGGGCTGCCCGGTACCATCCGCCAGCCATTGATGCAAACCTGGCGGGTTTATCGTTCTCATTTTTATACCAGTACATAGCCAACAAAATGGCCAGTGCGGTAAAGCTTACCGGAATTGCTGAGAAAAGCAGATCGGTATGGGTTTCCATTGAAATCCCGTCTGCGGTTACCCATCTGGAAAAGGGTAAGAGACCGGCTCCTGCTGCCAAAATGGTCAGGATTACCAGGGGGATTTTCATGGTCAGCGTACCTTCTCCATGTGTATAAGCATGAGATGCTTCCTTTTTCCAGAATATTGAAAAATACAAACGGAACATATAAAAAGCCGTTAACCCTGCCGTAAAGAGTGCTATGCCATACACAAACGGACTATTGTGAAATGCCGCAGTCAATATTTCTTCCTTGCTAAAAAAACCTGCAAAGGGAGGTATACCCGAAATGGCCAGACAGCCTACTAAAAAAGCCATATGGGTGATGGGCATCCATTTGCGTAAGCCACCCATATCTTTCATGTCATTGCTATGCACCAGATGAATAACCGCGCCTGCGCCAAGGAATAAAAGCGATTTAAAAAAAGCATGGGTGAACAGGTGAAACATGGAAGCCATATAACCCAAACCGCTTTCTCCGGTCTGATGTGAAATACCCAGCGCAAACATCATATAGCCGATTTGCGACATGGTAGAATAAGCCAACACCCTTTTGATATCCGTTTGGGTACAGGCTATGATAGCAGCAAACAGGGCTGAGAAAACACCTACATAAGTAATCAGGTGCATAACGGAAACATCCATCGAAAAGATGGGAAACAATCTCGCCACCAGATAAACACCCGCCACGACCATCGTTGCCGCATGTATCAGTGCGGATACGGGGGTGGGACCTTCCATCGCATCCGGTAACCAGATATGCAGCGGGAACATGGCCGATTTTCCCGCACCGCCGATAAATACCAGACTGAGTCCCCAGCTGAGTACAGAAATCCCCAGAAAACCTGCGCCTGCGATACCCAGGTATTCGGGCGATTGCACCGATGTAAGTCTTTCCACCAATACCCCGATATCCAGGGTTTTCCCATAAAAAGCGAGTATCAATATACCAATCAGAAAACCCAGATCGGCAAAACGGGTAACGATAAAAGCTTTTTTGGATGCGGCAACGGCTGAAGGTTTTTCAAAATAAAACCCGATCAGCAGGAAGGAGGACACACCCACCAATTCCCAGAAAATATAGATCTGAAAAATGTTCCCTGCCAAAACCAGACCCAGCATGGAAAAAGTGAACAGCGACAGGAAGGCATAATAGGTTGCAAACCTTTTTTCGCCCTTCATATAACCCAGGCTGAAAACATGCACCATGAGGGAAACAAAAGTTACCACAACCAACATCATTACCGAAATGGGATCAACGATGACCGACATATCGATGGAGACATTGGGCGAAAAAGTAAGCCAGGTAAAACGGAACGCTGTTATCTTCTGGTAAACCCCGTTCATTTTGCCATCCACAAAAAAATACTGGTTGGCTGCAAAAAGGGAAATCAGCGTTGAACCTGCCAATGAAAGCGTACCCAACATTCCTGAAATGGGTGACAGGTATTTCCTGCCAAACATACCAAGTACCAGGAAGGTAGCCAGTGGCAGAAGCGGAATCCAGTATAGATAGGAATAATTTGACATGGCTTAATATTTCATTTCAGTGGCATCTTCCACATCAATAGAAGTATGGGTCCGGTATAAATTGATGATGATGGCAATGGCCACGGCAGCTTCGGCCGCTGCGATGGTGATGATAAAAATGCTGAAGAAGATCCCGTCCAGCTTATCCGGGTACAGGTATTTATTAAAGGCTACGAAATTGATATTCACGCTATTGAGCATCAGTTCGATGGACATGAGCATGGTGATCAGGTTCCTGCGGGTAAATAAGCCATACATCCCGATCAGAAACAAGGCCGTACTAACGAATAAAATATGTGTGAGGGGTATGCCTTGCATTTAATTATCTTTTTCGGTTGTTTTGGAAGAAAAATCTGTATGAATCATCAGCTTGGCAGCATCCGGTTCTGCGATTCCCGGATCGCCGGTTTTATTTTTCATGGCAATAACAATACAGCCGACCATCGCTCCCAGCAGCAGCATACTAACCGCTTCAAAAGGAAGGATATATCCCTGATCACCGGTAGACAGCATTTGGGTACCGATATCGCTCACAGATGCCTGAAAGGGTTGAGCGGGTGTTTCCATAAACCCATATTCGGAAATAAGCCGGTAGATAAACGCCAAACCGAACAGGACGGCAAGTGCTGCAAAAAAGTTTCGTTTCGGGTTGGGCTTTTTCATCTCTACTCCGGATTGCTGGGTGAGAAAGATGGAAAATATGATCAACACAACGATACCCCCTACATACACCACAATTTGAACTGCCGCGATAAATTCAACCTGCATCCAGAAATACAGGGCCGCGATACCCACCAGCGAAAAAAGTAACCAGATGGCAGAACGGAAGATCTTCCGGGTCGTAACAGCCAGGATGCCGGTAACCAGCATAAATGCTGAGATCAGATAAAATATGACAGCTGATGCATTCATTATTCAACGCCCTCCCTGATTTTTGAACCCTCGTGGTTTAATTTTTTGGTCAGTTTGCTTCTGTCATATACACTGTGCTCAAAATTCTGCGCCATCTTGATGGCATTGGTCGGACAGGCTTCAATACACAGATTGCACATGGTACAGAGTTCAAGGTGATAGATAAAAGTATCGATGGCCTTCTTCTTTTTCCCCTCGGGTGATATATCGAATTTGGTGATGATCTTGATGGTGCCGTTCGGGCAGGCCAGTTCACAGGCGGTGCAACCGGTACAGGCATGTTCGTTGTTTTCATCATGCAGCATGATCACTTCACCCCTGAACCGTTCAGATAAGTGCAGGGTAGCCCTGTTATCGGGATACTGTTCGGTTACGATCTCCTTGGGATGAAAGAAATAATAGCCGGTCTTGCGCATACCTTTCAGCAGTGAACTAACACCCCTGTAAACATCAGATATATATTCTTTCAAAAACATGCGTCAGTTTCAGTTTTGTTCATTTAAAAATGCCATCCCATGATTGCCATTACCGTTACAAGCACCAGGTTGAACAGGCTGATGGGTAACAGGTATTTCCACTCCAGTTCCAATAACTGGTCGATCCGTAAACGCGGGAAGGTCCAGCGGAACCACATGATGAGAAAGATGAGGAAAAAGGTCTTTCCCATGAACCAGATGGACGAAGGAATAAAATCCATGATAT
The DNA here is from genome assembly GCA_028875955.1 of Bacteroidota bacterium. Lineage (GTDB taxonomy): Bacteria > Bacteroidota > Bacteroidia > Chitinophagales > Chitinophagaceae > Sediminibacterium. The sequence continues at coordinate 6,853 of JAGWTX010000080.1, forward strand.
GATTAAACCCATCCCAGTGACCGATATGAAATGGCATCCAGCCTCCCAAGAACAAAGTTGCGCCGATCGCACAAACGATAAATATGTTGATGTATTCTGCCAGGAAAAATAAGGCGAACCGCATGCCGGAATATTCGGTATGAAAACCTGCAGTGAGTTCCGATTCCGCTTCTGCCATATCAAAAGGTGCCCGGTTGGTTTCGGCAGTGACTGCAATCAAAAAGATCACAAATGAAATGATCACCGGTATATGACCTTTCAATAACCACCAGCCATTTTCCTGTGAAGCGATGATATCGGAAAGCCGGAGGCTGCCGGTCAAAACCACAATGGATAATACAGACAAGCCGGCCGACAGTTCATAGCTCACGATCTGTGCTCCGCTGCGCATGGCACCCAGTAATGAGTATTTGTTGTTACTGGCCCAGCCTGCCATCAGGATGCCGATCACTGAAAGGGATGAAACAGCTGAAATGAATAAAACGCCGATATTGATATCCCAGATCTGGAATCCTTTGGCAAAAGCAATCGGAGCCAGCAGGAGCATGGCAACGATCATCACCACAAAGGGTGCCAGGTTGAACAGGAACTTATCAGCCGCATCAGGCGTAAGCCCTTCCTTCATCAAGAGTTTGATGGTATCTGCCACGGTTTGAAACATCCCGCCCGGCCCCACCCTGTTGGGCCCCAGCCGGATCTGGATATGCGCCGCTACCTTTCTTTCCATTAATACCAGTACCAGCCCCAAGATTGCAAACAGGCTTATGGCCAGCAGGATCACGATCAAACATTCCATGGTTAAAGCAAACCAGGGTTCGAATGTCTGATACAGCCAATTTTGAATACTGTTTGTTATGCCTTCTAAACTGAACATAGCTGCTGATTAGGTGTATGCGGCATGTTGAAACCATTGTCTAATGTCCTGAGAGAAAAATCTTGTCAAGAACAAAACCAGTTTTCACTTCTGCCTTTACACAACACGATTAATATAAATATTCTGTCTACCTGTCGATATCCGGTATCACCAGATCCAATGTTCCCATGGTTGCCATTAGGTCACCGATTTTGCTTCCCCTGGCCATATGATCCAATGCTGACAGATTGGAAAAGCCCGGAGAACGGAACTTGATCCGATAAGGTGTGGTACCTCCTTCACTTACGATATACACGCCAAACTCCCCCCTTGCTGTTTCCACCCGCGTATAATATTCCCCCTTGGGTAATTTCAGTACTGCCTTGGTCTTTGCCTGGAAATCGCCTTCGGGAATCTGATCAATCAATTGTTCGATGATGCGTATGGACTGGTTCATTTCCCTTACCCTTACCAGATAACGTGCAAAGGAATCACATCCTGTATCCAGCACTTCCTCAAAATCAACGGTATCGTATACTTCATACGGATATAGTTTTCTGATATCACAGGAAACCCCGCTGGCCCTGGCTACCGGGCCTGAACAGCCAAATGAAATGGCATCTTCGGCAGAAAGCAGGCCAACTCCTTTTGTTCGGTTCTGAAAAATGATATTATTGGTAACCAGGTCTTCGTATTCGGTAACCTTAT
>JAGWTX010000710.1 GCA_028875955.1 Bacteroidota bacterium
CCAAATTGGATGGGTAACTGGTTCATGGGGGTGGCAAAACAATTGTCTACGTTCAGGATTATCGCATGTTTTTTCGCTACCCGGCCGATCATTTCGAGATCCAGTATTTCCAGCCCGGGATTGGTGGGTGTTTCGAGGTAAATCATTTTGGTATTGGGTCTGATCGCAGCTTCCCAGTCGGCTTCGGTGGCATCTGCACTGAGATAGGAATGTTCTATCCCGAATTTGGGTAAGAATTTTGCAATCACGGTATGCGTACTGCCAAAAATGGCATTACAGGAAAGCAGATGATCACCCTGTTTCAACAAAGCCATAAAAGAACCAAATACCGCACTCATGCCCGAAGCCGTTGCATAACCCGCTTCCGCACCTTCCAGCGCCACCATTTTATCTGTGAATTCCTGGACACTGGGGTTACTGAAACGGCTATAGATATTGTCATCCGACTCATCAGCGAAAGCCGCCCGCATATCTTCTGCATTGTCAAAACAAAAACTGCTGGTCAGGAATAGTGGGGTTGCATGTTCCATCTCGTTGGTACGTTCTGTCTGGATGCGGATGGCCTGTGTTTGTTTGTGTAATGACATGGATGTTTTTTTTCGTTTACAGATATTCCAGAGAAACTTAGGATAATCATTTTATGATGATGAAACCGATAAAGGTTCCACTTTATTCACTGATCACCGATGCTTCCCAACTGATCTCACAACCTGCAGCCCTGAGTGTGGCAGCCACGGAACAATATTTATCAATCGAAAGTGCACAGGCTTTTTCGGCTTTTTCGGGGTCCACGGTGCCGGTAAAGATAAACTGAATATGTACTTTCTTCCATAAGGAGGGTTCCTTGCCTTCTTCGCGTTCACCGGTAATGATCATTTGATACCCTTTTACGGCCTGTCTTTGTTTTTGTAAGATCATCACCACATCCACGCCACTGCAGCCACCCAAACCTGCCAGTAATGTCTGCATGGGCCTGAATCCGGTGTTATGCCCGCCGATGCCTTCTGCCGCATCCATCAGAAGCGAATGGTTGTTAGCATCTTTTGCTTCAAAAGCAAAGGCATCATCCAGCCGGTTGATCTCTATTTTTGTCATTTCCAAAGATTTATACAAATGTAAATTAAGCTTACCCTTATTTTGCTATTGAAATGCGGAATAATCCTTATGAAAGTATTTGATCACAAAGATGCGTTTGTTCTTGAAAGTGGCATTGCCTTACACTCCCTGCAGATAGCGTATACAACTTATGGAACCCTGAATGCAGCCGGGAACAATGTTGTCTGGATCTGTCATGCCCTCACCGCCAACTCGGATGCGGCGGAATGGTGGAAAGGTTTGGTGGGGGAAGGATGCCTGATCAATCCGGAAAAATATTTTATTGTTTGCGCCAATATGCCCGGATCCTGTTATGGTTCCACTGGTCCGCTCAGTATCAATCCCGATTCCGGTTTGCCCTATTATTCCAATTTTCCGCAGGTGACCATCCGGGACATGGTTCAGGCTTATATCCTGTTGCGTAAGCACCTGGGTATCGAAAGTATCCATCTCCTGATGGGGGGCAGCATGGGAGGCTACCAGGTATTGGAATGGAGTGTGATGGAAAGGGA
>JAGWTX010000711.1 GCA_028875955.1 Bacteroidota bacterium
GTCCGGAGATAATCATAATCCACACGCCAGGTTTGCATGTTGATGCCATTATTGACATCCAGCACAGATTCCCTCGAAAAGGTATTGTCGCTTCTGTTTGATGGGATCGGTAAAAAGCCACTGACACTTGCGGATTTCACACCTGGCAACTGACTGAGTTCATTTTTAAAGGCATCCACCCCGTTTCCCAGCGAATGAGTGTTGTTGATAACCAGAACCTGGTCTTTTTGAAAACCCAGTTTTGTGGTTCGGATATAATTTAACTGACCATACACGATGATCGTTCCGATGATCAGAATGATGGATGTGGCAAATTGGAAAACAACCAGGGCGTTTCTCAGCCCGCTGCGTTTAAAACCGGTGGTCAGCTTGCCCTTTAATACCAGGATTGGCTGGAAGGAGGAAAGATAGAAAGCTGGATAACTGCCCGCTAAAATGCCTACGATCACCGGAAGCAGGCTGAGTAATACCAATTCTTTCCATCCGAACAAATTGAAAACCTGCATGGATTTCCCTGAAATCGTATTAAAAAAGGGAAGTGCGATCCAAACCAGCAGTATGGCGATCAGCAGGGAGAAAAACGACATAACCAGTGATTCCACCATAAATTGCCTGATCAGCGAACGCTTATCGGACCCCATCACTTTCCGGATCCCTACCTCTTTAGCCCTGTTGGCGGACCGGGCTGTAGAAAGATTCATGAAATTGATACATGCCAACAAGAGGATAAACAGGGCCACTACCGAAAATATATATACATACTGAATATTGCTATTGGTGCCCAGTTCGGCTGTTCTGTCTGAGTGTAAGTGAATATCCGTAAGGGGGATAAGTGAGTAATTGAGCTTATTGCCAGCTTTCTCAAATTCATCCATGCTGTTGATATTCATGAATTGTCTGGCCTGCGGAACCAGGTATTTTTCCATTACCTGTTTGAAGTTTTTTTCAAAGGCTTTATAATCGACCCCTTTTTTTAGCAGGAGATAGGTTTGAAAATTATTGCTGAGAAAATTTCCGAAAGTATAATTCACATCTTTCATGGAAAAAATACAATCAAAATGAAAATGTGAGTTTTGTGGGATATCCTTGATTACAGCGGTCACCTGGTATTGATTATTACCGTCACTCTGTAAAACCTTTCCAACAGCATCGGTGGTTCCAAAATATTTCTGCGCCGTTGAAGCAGTGATAACAACGGAATGTGGATTATCCAGGGCTGTTTTTGTGTCCCCAGCCACTGCAGGTAAGGTGAAAACATTAAATAAGGTAGAATCCGCAGCTATGACATTCTGCTCATTGATAAACTGGTTGTCTTTTTTCAGCAAAATGGATCCCCGTTGATAAAAACGAACAAACTCCTCCACTTGTGGATAGTCTTTTTTCAGGGTTGGTCCCATCGGGTCAGAACACACCGCCAGCACCAGGTTATTTCCCCCAAAACGGATATCTGAATTGATTCGGAATATCCGGTCTGCTTTCTCATTGTATCTGTCGTAACTGAGTTCATCGATGACATAGAGCGAAATCAGGATAAAAGAGGCTAATCCAATGGATAAGCCAATGATATTGATGGCTGAAAAACCTTTGTTTTTCCAAAGGGTCCTGA
>JAGWTX010000081.1 GCA_028875955.1 Bacteroidota bacterium
TATATCAGGGATAAGGACCTGGGTTATAACCCGAAAGGGATCCTTTCGCTTTCGGTAAAATCCGCACAAAACAAGAACCAACTTACCAGCGCCATCAATGATTTAAAAAGACTGTCCTCGATCAAAAGCGTTTCCGCTGTTCAATCCATTCCGGGTGATATTGAAAGCGGCAGATCCGTTCGAAAATTAGCCACCGATAAAGAAGGGCTTCCGGTAAAAACCTGTCATACCGACGGTTCCATCTCCGAAACCATGCAGCTTACACTATTGGCAGGAAACCCTTTACCCAAAACCCTGGCTGAAACCGATAGCACCTGTTATATGCTGGTTAATGAAACGGTGGCACAATATCTTGGCTTTAAAACACCACAGGAAGCCGTTGGCAAAATTGTTTATTCGGAACTCGGTGACCAATCCCTGATAACCGGTGTAATCAAAAATTTCAATTATGGCTCACTAAAAAATGAGATCGGCGGTTATATCTATTACACCATGAATGGCGCACCCGAATCTGTCCGTACATTATTGGTCAGGTACAATACGCCCAACCTGTCTCAACTGTTGAACCAGATACAGGATGTTTTCAAAAACGATTTGCCCAACACCGCCTTTGATTACCAGTTCCTGGATACGCATGTTCAAAACCTGTATATCGCAGAACAACATACGGCGAATACGGCTGCCATCTTTTCTTTACTGGCCATTTTCATAGCCTGTCTCGGTCTTTTTGGTCTTGCCGCATTTACCGCAGAACAGCGTACAAGGGAAATCGGTATCAGAAAGGTGCTGGGGGCAAGTGTTTCCGGGATCACCGAATTATTAACCAGGGATTTTCTAAAACTGATCCTGCTTGCCATAGTGATTGCCACACCGGTTGCCTGGTGGGTCATGCATACCTGGTTACTGGATTTTGTATACCGGATCCAGATTGCCTGGTGGGTATTTGTACTGGCTGGTGCCGTAGCCATTGTTATTGCCCTGATTACCATCAGTTTCCAGTCTATCAAGGCAGCAACAGCCAATCCGGTAAAAAGCTTGCGGTCAGAATAAAACTATTATCCGCATTTAAATGATTCAGTCATGTTGAAAAACTATCTCTTACTCGCCTATAAAAACCTTCGGAAACAAAAAATGTTTTCGTTGATCAATATTTTGGGCCTGACCGTCGGCATTACCTGCTGCCTGATGATTTTTTTATATATCCTGAATGAATTCAGTTATGATAATTTCCATAAAAATGGCAAAGACATCTACCGGGTCATGCGCGTTGGCCAGATAAATGGATCTGAAAAAAACATCCCCTACCTCTCTCCACCCTATGCAACCGCCTTGCAAAACGACTATCCGGATGCCATACAGTCAACCGTTCGCGTAAGCAGGGACAACGATCTGGTCAGTTACCGGAACATCTCATTTAATGAAAAGAATATCTATCTCACGGATAGCAACTTTTTCCAGTTTTTCAGTTTTCGGCTGATCAAGGGTAATCCGGCTACCGTACTCAATAATCCGTTGAGTATCGTAATGACAGCTTCTACCGCCAAAAAATATTTTGGTGAGGAAGACCCGATCGGGAAAGTTATCGACTTTGACAAAAAATATCGCTTGACAGTTACCGGTATTGCAGAAGACGTGCCTGAAAACTCGCACCTGGATTTTGATATGATCGTGCCGATTTCCAACTGGAAAAACGAACCATGGTTTACCCAGTGGCCCAACAACAGCCTGTTTGTATATGTACAACTAAATCCGGCTGTAAAACCTGCTACCCTGCAAAAACAGTTCCCCTTATTTATGGATAAATACATGGGAAAATTTTACAAGGAAAGCGGCTTTTCCATGGGCTTGACCATACATCCCCTGAAAGACATCTATTTTGAAGGGGAGTCACAATTTGACAATGTTAAGCATGGCAGCAAAAAAATGGTATTCATATTCATGAGCATTGCCCTGCTGATACTCGTGATAGCCTGTATCAATTTCATGAACCTGGCTACCGCACGCGCAACCGACAGGGCCAAGGAAGTAGGGCTTCGAAAAGTGATGGGGGCCCTGAGACACCAGCTGGCTTCACAGTTTATATTGGAATCCCTTTTATATGCCCTGATCGCAGCTGCCCTTGCAACAGGCATCTTACAATTCATCATGCCCGCTTACAGCGGTTTTCTTGGAAAACAACTGCCCTCCTTTTGGAACAACCCGTTATTCTATGTGTTTATCGGAGGCGTTATTTTGGTCATTGGTTTACTGGCAGGCAGCTATCCCGCCTTGTTACTTTCCTCCTTTAAGCCAATTGAATCCCTGAAGGGAAAATTAAAAGTAGGTCAAAACGGGGTTCTGTTCCGCAAGGCCCTGGTCGTGTTTCAATTTGCGATTTCCGTTCTGCTCATCATCTGTGTTACCGTTGTAATGAAACAAATGCATTATGTAAGGACAGCTGATCTCGGTTTTGACAAACAACATTCACTGATTGTAAGAATCGATAATGGAACAATATACCGCAATAAGGAATTGTTCAAAACCGCTGTACAATCTGACCCATCTGTAGAAACCGTTTCCTTAATGACAGGCGAGCCCGGAGGATTTCATGATTCCTATGGTTTTGAAGCAGAGGGAAAACCCGGAGAAAAAATGTTGTTAAACACCGAGTTTGCCGATTTTGATTACGCAAAAGCGCTGGGTTTACAAATCGTGGCCGGAAGGGATTTCTCATCCGAATACCCCACCGATTCTACGGATGCCGTTTTAATCAATGAGTCCTGTGCAGCCAAATTGGGATACACCCCCCGCCAGGCCATCGGCAAATGGATCAAAAACACATCTACCGACAGCAGTCGCAGATATATTGTTGGTGTTGTAAAAGACTATCATTTCGCATCCTTAAAGCAAACCATCGGGCCATTGGTGATTTCTACCAAAAATGGTGACAGGCGCCTTGCCTTGATAAAGCTGAAAGCCACAGACCTTCGTCTGGCGGTTAACCGTATCAAGCAACAATATGCCAGTGTGGCGCCTGATTATCCGTTTGAATATAGTTTTCTGGATGAAAAGTTTGATAACCTCTATAAATCTGAGATAAAACAGGAAACCCTGTTGAGCATTTTTTCCATGATCGCCATCTGTATTGCCTGTCTGGGTTTATTCGGTTTGGCTTCCTATACCGTGGTTAAACGCACAAAAGAAATTGGCATACGCAAAGTGATCGGCTCATCGGTAGAGAATATCGTATTCCTGCTGACAAAGGACTTGCTAAAACCGGTATTGATCGGAACACTGGTTGCCATACCGGCGGGATACCTGATCATGCACCAATGGTTACAGGGTTTTGCTTACCGGATACCCATCCAATGGTGGTTGTTTGCAGTAGCATCGTTGACGGCCATCCTGATCGCATTGGTAACGGTAAGCTTCCAGGCTGTAAAAGCTGCCAGGGCAAACCCGGTAAAGAGTTTGCGAACAGAATAAGTGATGAAAATGACATAAAAGGCTTATTTAAAAATTGAAATAACCAGTCAGCAAATGAAAGTTTGCCAGACAAAAAACCATACAAATGTTTCGTAATTATTTAAAGTTTGCATTCAGAAATCTCGAAAAACACAAAAGACATGCCATCATCAATATCATGGGGCTGGCGGTAGCATTGGCTGCCTGTCTGGTGATATTCCTGGTTTTGAAGCAGGAATACAGTTACGACACCTATCATAAAAATGCCGGCCATATCTACCAGATAGTCAAAAAACAAAACACCCCGGATGGGGAAAGTTTTGATATTGGCACTCCCCTGCCGATCACGGCTGCGCTCAGAAATGATTTTCCGCAGATAACCTTTTCTGAAATGTTTTCCTCCAACGGCAGCCAGGTAGCGGCACTGAATGAGACCGGAACTTCCACCAATAAAAAATTCATTGAAGACATTGGTGTATTTTATACAGATCCGCAAATGTTTTCACTTTTCGATGTCAACTGGCTTGCCGGGAATGCAGCTGTATTGAAAAATGACAATACCGCTGTCCTGTGTAAATCGGAGGCGGAAAAATATTTTGGCGACTGGAAACAGGCCATGGGCAAGTATATCAAAGTGGATAATACCGTAACGGCCCGAATAAGCGGTATCATAGAAGATGTACCCTCCAATACCGATTTCCCTTTTAAAATTGTGCTGTCATACGAATCATTTTTGTCAAATATCAAGGCTTTGGGTTTTGCCAGCATGCAAAACCAGTGGGGTGCGGTAACCAGTAACCACCAGGTTTTTGCATTACTCCCTGCATCGGTTTCACCGGCATCCATTGACAAAGGGCTTGTACAGTTTGTCGAAAAATATTTCAAAAAGGATATCAGCAAAAGCCAGAAGATCACTCATTTTCTGCAACCCTTGAAAAATATCCATTTCGATGCAAGATTTGGAAACAACGGCACCCATATCAGCAGTAAATCATCCCTGTATACACTGGGTCTGATCGGCATCCTGATCCTGTTGATGGCTTGCATCAATTTCATCAATCTTTCCACAGCACTTGCCGTTAAACGAAGCCGGGAAGTGGGAATTCGGAAAGTCATGGGAAGTTCCGGCAGACAGATTACGACACAAGTGATGATGGAAACCGGGGTCATCGTACTTTTTGCCGCCCTCTTAGGCATGGGATTGGCTTACCTGAGCTTACCCTATCTAAAATTTATTGTACAGATCCAGGACAGATTGCCACTGATCAGCAGGGGAAGTATCTTGTTTTTGCTGGCAACCATCCTCGTGACAACCCTGCTTTCAGGAGCCTACCCTTCGCTGATCCTGAGTCGTTTTAAACCTGTGGAAGCCATGCGGAATAAAATTGATTCCAGCAGGATCGGGGGTATTTCATTGCGTAGAATTTTGGTTGTTTTGCAATTTTCATTTTCGCAGATCCTGATCATAGCAACGATCATTGCCTTAAACCAGATGCATTTTATCAAAACGGCTGACCTGGGTTTTAATAAGGAAGCTGTTCTGTTGCTGAGAGGGAATAACGACAGCGCTTCCCTGGCCAGGCTGGATGCATTCAAAGCCAGTCTGCAAAGCTTACCGGAAGTCGCTTCTGTAAGTTTTGGTTTCGATGCACCCTCCAGCGGAAATAACTGGAATGCCAATTTCGGGTTCAATCATTCGACCGTGGATGAAACTTTTTTCCCCAATTTGAAATTCGGCGACGGTGACTACCAAAAAACCTTTGGCCTGAGAATGGCCGCAGGTAAATTTTATACCAACGATAGCCTGAAGGAGGTAGTGGTGAATGAAACACTGGTTCACAAACTGGGTTTCAGGGATCCCGAAAAAGTCATCGGGAAAACATTGCGGCTGGGTGGCGCGGAATGGCAAACCATTGTCGGAGTGGTCAAGGATTTTAAGAACAATTCATTAAGGGATGCCATCCCTCCTACGGTCTTGCTGAAAGTAAAAAGGTATTATGCCACAACTGCGATCAAACTAAAGAGCAAAAACCTGGCTGCTTCCAGTGAGAAAATCAGGGATCTCTGGGAAAAGTTTTTTCCCGATTATGCCTATAACAGCAGTTTCCTGGATGAAAACATCAATCGCTTCTATGAACAGGAAGAAAGACTAAGTACGCTTTATAAAGTGTACGCCCTATTGGCCATTTTTATCAGTTGCCTTGGTTTGTACGGGCTGGTATCATTTATGGCAGTGCAAAAAACAAAGGAAGTGGGTATCAGAAAAGTGCTAGGCGCGTCAATAGCAAACATTGTATTTCTGTTTTCAAAGGAATTCACCCTGCTGATCGGTATCGCCTTCCTGATTGCCGTACCAGCCGGTTATTATTTGATGCAAAACTGGTTACAACGGTTTGTATTCAGGGTCGATGTGGGTTTAGGTGTTTTTGTCATTGCCATCGTACTGTCATTACTGATCGCCTGGATAACGGTCGGTTATAAGGCTGTCAAAGCGGCAGTAGCCAACCCGGTGAAAAGTTTGCGAACAGAATGATCATCGTAAAACCCAATAGTACCTTAAAAAAGATCCTGTATGATATTATATTATTGCAAAATAGCTCTCCGGAATATTCGTAAGCAAAGAATGTTTGCACTGATCAATATCGGTGGATTTTCCATCGGCATTGCTGCCTGTATGCTGATCGGACTTTTCATTTTCAATGAAACCAGTTATGACAAAAGCAACCCGAATAAAGACAATATATACAGGGTCATCGGAGAAGCCAGTAATAACGGAAACAAACATACCGGTATCAGTTTCCCTGCACCCATGGCAAAAGCCCTGCTGAATGACTTCCCTGACATCGAAAAAGCGGGCCGGATCATGCCGAATGCATTGTTTGGCGGGAGCAGTAACCAGATAAGAACCGCAGATCAGGAAACCGACACATATGAAGACGGGTTCTGTTTTGCAGACTCGACCATCCCGGGTATACTGAATTTTAAAATGATGTATGGCGATCAGGAACACGCTTTATCCCAGCCCCGATCCGTTATACTTTGTAAAACCATGGCTGACAAATATTTCCCCGGTCAAAACCCGGTAGGGAAAACACTCATCTTTAATGACAATACAAAATTCCCGATGGTGATCGGTGGTGTCATGGAAGACCTGCCATCCAATTCGCACCTGCAATACAGGGGATTTATTTCACTCACCGGGAATCGTTTCTGGGAAGGTGAACAGGAAACCTGGAATGCAAGCAATTATGCCATCTATCTGCAACTCCATAAGGGAGTTAATATCACGGCTTTTGATAAAAAAATAACGGAGGATATCTTAACCAAATATATCCTCCCTACCATGAAAACCAATGGTGTACCCAACCCGGAGGAACAATTGAAAGGAGCCAGGCTATATCTGCAACCGCTAACCGATATCCATTTGCATTCCTATCACATTGAGCAAGACAATGTAAAACATGGCGATATCCGTTTTATCTGGCTTTTTGCCGCTATTGCAGGGTTTATCCTGATCATGGCCTGTATCAATTTCCTGAACCTTTCAACGGCAAGATCGGCCAACCGCGCAAAGGAAGTGGGTCTAAGAAAAGTAATCGGATCAAACAGAGCAGGGCTGATCAGACAGTTTCTGATTGAGTCAATACTATATAGCATTACCTCCTTCATCCTGGGTTTGCTCCTGGCGATGATCCTCCTGCCTCTGTTTAACCAAATGGCGGGTAAACAGCTATCCATGCCCTGGACAGAAGGGTGGTTTATTCCTATCTTACTGGCATCTTCCCTATTGATAGGGATTGCCGCAGGCATTTACCCGGCTTTTTACCTGTCTTCCTTTAAACCCATACAGGTTTTAAAAGGGAATCTGAGCCTTGGCGGAAAACATGCCGGATTCAGAAGTTCGCTTGTTGTATTCCAATTTAGCGTTTCCATCATACTGCTGATTGGCACATCGGTCATCTACCAGCAAATGCAATACATCCTCAAATCCCCTATTGGTTTTGACAAGGACCAGGTGATCATGCTGCAGGGAACCGATGCCCTGAAAAATGAAGTGGGTTCTTTCAAAAATGAACTTGTAAAATCTCCGCTGATCGCAAATGTATCCGTCAGCGATTTTCTGCCGGTGGATGGCACCAAGAGAAATGGAAATACATTCTGGAAAGAAGGCAGGGAAAAGACAGATGACGGCATTCCCGGTCAGCACTGGGTGATCGATGAAAACTATCTGCCTACAATGGGAATGAAATTGATAAATGGCAGGAATTTCTCTTCATCGATGGCAACCGATTCTGAAGCCACCATCATCAACAAAGCCATGGCAGATAAACTCGGATATACCGACCCGCTTGGCAAGACCATCACAAACGGAGGCGAACATCTCAACATCATCGGCGTAGTTGATAATTTCTATTTCGAGTCCATGAAACAACAGGTAAGACCGCTAGTTTTTGTGTTGGGCAACAGTAACAGCATGATCTCTGTTCGCGCAAAAGGGTCTGACATGAAAAACGTGTTGGGCTTTTTACAGGATACCTGGAAAAAATTTATTCCCAATCAATCACTCAGGTATGCATTTATGGATCAATCCTATGCTGCCATGTATGCTGACACACAAAGGACAGGGTTGATATTTACCGGTTTTTCCCTGCTCGCCATCATCATAGCCTGTCTGGGCTTATTTTCACTCGCAGCCTATATGGCGGAACAAAGAAGCAAGGAAGTGAGTATCCGCAAAGTGCTTGGCGCTTCGGTTTTGAGCTTATTCTCGCTTTTAACCAAACATTTCCTCCAGCTTATCCTTCTGTCCCTGTGTATTGCGATCCCGATCGGCTGGATGCTTATGAATCACTGGTTACAGGATTATGTATATCGCATCCGCCTTAGCTGGGAAATATTTGCCTATGCCGGTTGTACGGTAT
>JAGWTX010000712.1 GCA_028875955.1 Bacteroidota bacterium
TTCGCTTTGGTTTCACTGAAGGCTTTCAGGGTTTCTTCGATATCCTGATCCGTATGCGATGCGGTTGGTATCAAACGGTAAATGATATGCCCCTTCGGTATCACCGGATATACCACGATTGAACAGAAAATATGATAGTTTTCACGCAGATCCATGACCATGGCAGTGGCTTCTTCCACCCCACCCTTCATATAAACAGGGGTTACCATGGTATTGGTGTTGCCAATATCAAACCCTTTCTCCTTTAATCCTTTTTGCAGCTGTAAGGCATTGCTCCACAATTTGGCTTTTAATTGAGGCTGGGTTTGTAACAGTTCCAATCTTTTGAGATTGCCTATTACAATCGGCATAGGCAGACTCTTGGCAAAGATCTGGGAGCGGATATTGTAACGGATAAAATCGATGATCGCCTTATCCCCTGCCATAAACGCGCCAATGGAAGCCATTGATTTGGCGAAGGTAGAAAAATACAGATCGATGCCGTCCTGGCAATCCTGTTCTTCCCCGGCACCTGCGCCTTTTTTACCCAGGGTACCGAAACCATGGGCATCATCCACCAGCAAACGGAATTGGTATTTATTCTTGAAGTCTATGATTTCTTTCAATTTCCCCTGATCGCCGGCCATTCCGAAAACACCTTCTGTGATTACCAGGATACCCCCGGTTTTCTGTTTTTCTATCAGTGCGGTAGCACGCTCCATTTGTTTATCAAAATCTTCCAGGTCATTGTGTTTAAACACATAACGGTGTCCAGGATGTAAACGCAAACCATCAATGATACATGCATGGCTTTCGGCATCGTAGACGATTACGTCATGACGTCCGCAAATGGCATCAATGGCACTCATGATCCCCTGGTATCCGAAATTCATCAGGATGGCATCTTCCTTACTTTCGAATGCGGCCAATTCCCTTTCCAGTTGTTCGTGGTAATTGCTATTCCCGCTCATCATCCTGGCACCCATGGGTAAAGCCAGTCCAAAACGTGCGGCTGCTTCAGCATCGGTTTTCCGGATTTCGGGATGATTGGCCAGACCCAGGTAATTATTCAGGCTCCAAACCACCATTTCTTTTCCCCGGAAAGTCATTCTGTTACCTATTTCGCCCTCCAGTTTGGGAAAAGCAAAATAACCATGTGCTCTTTCACGGTGCTTTCCAAGGGGGCCTGAGTTCTTGATCAGTTTTTCAAAGATGTCTGCCATATTATTAAATTATTACGTGGGTATTAAATCGTTGCAAAAGTAAAGTTTTAGACAGTAAAGGGCAAGCGCAATTATTCACCAACCCTTACCTTCGTTCCGTCAATACCTGTTGCATAGATCGAAAATCCCAAATTTCAAACGAAAACAGGGGATACCATTGTCAATTTCTGTTAAAACAGTCCTGGACCGTGAAAATCCTTCTGCTCTTTAAAAACCTGAATTCCAGATGAAAAAATTGATCCTATCGGCTTTAGCCGGTTTTCTGGCTCTTACAGCCCATGCACAAAAAGCAGCGCCCCATCCTGCAGAAACAGGTATTCAACGCCCGAAACTGGTAGTTGGCATTGTAATAGACCAGATGCGCTGGGACTATCTCTACCGTTTTAACCCCCTTT
>JAGWTX010000082.1 GCA_028875955.1 Bacteroidota bacterium
TACGAAAAGATATGTTCCTTGAAATCATCGTTATAGGTCAATGCCACTTCTACGGCGATATTGGAAGCCTCGTCATGTCCATCCACATAGAGGGGTGAAGGGATCAGGGCGTTCCGGTTACCGTTTTTATCCAGCATTTCCACAAATTCAACGATACCGCCTTCGCTGTAGAAGTTTTTGGAATAACTATTACCTGCTTCATCTTTTTCGCGCAGGTCATTCAGTGTGATACTGATGCGTTTGTTCAGATAGGAGAGTTCGCGCAAACGTCCTTCGAGGATCTCTTTTTTATAAACGGTCTCCTGAAAGATCGTGGCATCAGGCCAGAAATGTACATAGGTTCCGGTTGTGTTGCTGGTGCCTATCTCCCTTACCTGGTATTGGGGAACCCCGATCTTGTATTCCTGTTCAAATATTTTGCCTTCGCGGTGAACGGTTACTTTAAGCGTGCTGCTCAATGCATTCACACAACTCACACCCACACCATGTAAACCTCCGGAAACCTTATAGGTGTCCTTGTCAAATTTACCACCTGCATGCAGCACGGTCATTACGATTTCCAGGGCACTTTTCTGTTCCTTGGTATTGATTCCGGTCGGGATACCCCTTCCGTCGTCCTGAACACTGATGGAATTGTCTTCGTGAATGGTTACCGTAATGTTCTTACAATAACCGGCAAGGGCTTCATCGATGGAGTTGTCTACTACCTCATAAACCAGGTGATGCAGGCCTTTTACGCCGATATCACCGATGTACATGGCGGGTCTTTTTCTAACCGCTTCCAAACCTTCCAATACCTGTATGCTGTCTGCTCCGTAATTCTTGTTCTGGGCTTCGTTACTACGCTGTTGTTCCTGGCTCATAAATGCTTGTCAGTCCTGTGTTTTAAGTAATTTTCAGAAGTCTGCAAATCTAACGAAAATAAAGGGCTTTGCAGACCCGAAAACAAGCAATTTTTCCCCATTTTAACGGATATAAACGGGTTAAAAATGACGCAACTGTGACAGCCCCGTTGATGGCTTTCTTGTAAAATAGATGTTTATACATTAAATTTGCACCCGGATGGTACAAGTAATGGACATATTAAGGGTTTCTCACCGGGGTGGTATTGAACCCAGCATGGACCTGTTGTATGAAAAAGGACAGCAGATTCCCGGCTCGGTACAATACAATATCCGCAGGTACTATGCACAGCATCCCTGGGTGGCGGAAGATACCGGTATGATGGTTTATCATTACAACACCCGTAAGCCTGAAGAGAATTATTTGGAACTCCGATATTGCACAACCGGCAACCGGTACTGCGAGGAAAGAAGTTGTTCACAATGTAACCAGTTGCCCACCGAAAACTGCTCGGGTAAACACCAGACAGTGGATGTGTTTACTTTTCATTTTACCTCCACATTTTTGCACCAGTTCGTGCATAATGTGAAATTGAATTCCCGGAAGGATGAAGTGCTTGCCTTCAAACATCCGCATGCGTTTACCAAGGTATTCCCGCTTTGCAATAAAAAAAGAAATGTGCTGGATGGTCTGTTAAACCACAGTTACTCCGGTGCCATGGAAAACATTTTCGTGAATGCCAAGATTCATGAATTGCTTTTATACAGCCTGGAATGCCTGGTGGATGACAAGGAAGAAGGCTTCAGCTGCAAATTCCTGGCGGATGAGAGCGGTCGCGACAGGATTGCACAGGCAAGGGATATCCTTTTGCAGCACATCGGAGATCCGATCACCATCAAAGAGCTGAGCCGGAAAGTGGCCATGAATGAGTGTTATCTGAAAAAAGGGTTCAAGGAAGTGTTTGGTACAACCATATTCGATTTTTACCAGCAACAAAGAATGGAGCATGCGAAATACCTGTTGTATGAAAAAGGACTGAGTGTTACGGATGTATCCGCATTGCTCGGTTATTCATCCATCTCGCATTTCTCAGCCGCTTTTAAAAAGCATACGGGGCTGAAACCCTGTGAATTGCTTCAGTGATCAGCGGAATACATTTACCCATAACCCTATTCATCGGGAAGCAAGGAAACTTGCTTCCTTTTTTTGTGCCCTGCGGGAATTATTGCTGTTTTGGTTACGACAGGGTTGTAACTTTAGCCAAACGAAACGATGCTTATGAAACGATTTATTGCTGTTCTATGTTTATTCGCACTGATGTCCTGTGGTAAGGAATCTGCCGACATGCTGGTATACAATGCCGCTGTGTATACGGTAGACAGTAGTTTCCAGGTTGCGGATGCCATGGTTATCAAAGATGGTAAGATCCTGGCCGTGGGAAAATATAATGACTTATCAGACAAATATGCAGCCAAAGAAAAGATGGATGCCAAAGGAGCCAGTGTATACCCCGGCTTTATTGATGCGCATGCCCATTTTGTAGGGTATGGTTCCGGGCTTTTCAAAGTGGATTTGTTGGGAACAGCTACCTGGGAAGAAGCGGTGGAAAGAGTAAAAGCGTTTGCCGCTGCCCATCCTGACCTGACCTGGATACAGGGACGTGGCTGGGACCAGAATAAATGGCCGGGAAAAACATATCCCACCAATGAATTATTAAACAAAGCATTCCCGGATAAACCGGTAGTACTGACCCGGGTAGACGGTCATGCTTCCATTGCCAACCAGAAAGCATTGGATCTGGCCGGGATAAAAGCGGGTCAGACAATCGTAGGTGGATCCATTGACGTAAAGAATGGGGTACTGACTGGATTGTTGATTGATAATGCAGACAATAAGGTCTATGACCAAATCCCGGCACCCTCACCGGCATTGTATACCCAATGGTTACAGGCAGCCCAGAAAAACTGTTTCGCCATGGGGCTTACCACCATCACCGATTGCGGACTGAGCTATCATGATGTGGATAAAATTGACAGTTTGCAAAAAGCAGGTAAACTGGATATGCGGATGTATGTGATGCTGAGTGACAATGATGAGAACCTGGCAAAATATCTGAAGACCGGTCCTTATAAAACGGATAAACTGTATGTAAGAGGATTTAAAGTATATGCAGATGGGGCATTGGGCAGCAGGGGCGCCTGTTTATTACATCCTTATTCAGACAAACCCGGATGGGTTGGGTTTTTGTTAAGGAATCCATCGCATTATGATTCAGTGGCCAAAATCCTGGCTGCTACGGATTTTCAAATGTGTACACATGCCATCGGTGATAGCGCCAACCGGGTAATGCTGAACATTTACAATAAATACCTGAAGGGTAAAAACGACAAACGCTGGCGCATTGAACACGCACAGATTATCCATCCGGATGATTTTGATCTGTTTGGAAAAGCCAGTATCATCCCATCCGTGCAACCGACCCATGCGACCAGTGATATGTATTGGGCGGGAGAAAGACTGGGTGCAGAAAGGTTGAAGGGCGGATATGCATACAAACAATTGCTGGAACAAAATGGCTGGCTGCCTCTCGGAACCGATTTCCCTGTGGAAGATATTTCTCCCTTTAAAACATTCCTGGCTGCTGTTGTCCGCAAAGATGCCACCGGTTTTCCAGCCGGAGGTTTTCAAATGGAAAATGCGCTGTCAAGGGAAGAGACCATCCGGGGCATGACGATCTGGGCGGCAAAAGCCGGATTCCTCGAGAAGGAAGTGGGTAGCCTGGAACCGGGTAAACTGGCAGATTTTATCCTGCTGGACAAGGACCTGATGAAAGTGGCACCGGATTCCATCCTGAAAGTGAAAGTACTGGCTACCTATGTAGGCGGGAAAAAAGTATTCTAGCAGTTCTCCTGCCGCAGTAATCCGGATCAGCAGTAACCGCCTGCTGCTGATCCGGTTTTTTCTGCGGCATTTTTATGCCCCGGAGAGTAGAATACCCTAACTTTAAAATGACAAAAAACTGCAGATGCGTTTGCCAAAACTTCCCAAGATATTCTGGATTGTGTTGATCCTTGTATTGGGTGCATCCGGGTTTTCCTTTATCATCGGCGGACATAAAGTAGACTATAGTACAGAAGTCAAACCCATCCTGAATAAAAAGTGCATCACCTGTCACGGTGGGGTAAAAAGACAAAGCGGTTTCAGTTTGCTGTTTCGGACCGATGCACTTGCCATCAATAAATCGGGTAAACCGGCAATCATTCCGGGTGATCCCGATCACAGTGAAATGATCCGCAGACTGACACTAAAAGACCCCGAGGAAAGGATGCCCTATAAACATCCGCCCCTCACAAAAGAGGAGATTGAAACACTGACCAGGTGGATCAGACAGGGAGCAGAATGGGGTAACCACTGGGCATATGTGCCTGTTGCGAAACCTGATGTTCCCAAAGTGGATCATTGGCTGTTTGGAACCACCGGTGGAGGTGATTGGGTTAAGAACGCTATTGACCATTTTACCTATGAAAAAATGCGGCAGGCGGATTTGAAACCCTCAGCAGCAGCCGATAAAGCTACCTTACTCAGAAGGGTGAGCCTGGATCTGACAGGTATGCCCGCTTCTGATAAGCTGGCTGAAGAATACCTGAAAGACAATCGCCCGACTGCCTATGAACATCTCGTAGATCAATTACTGGCGTCTCCTCATTTTGGTGAAAAATGGGCAGCTATGTGGATGGATCTTGCACGCTATGCCGATACCAAGGGATATGAAAGGGATGATGCCCGTTCCATCTGGCGTTACCGTGACTGGCTGATACATGCATTCAATGATAACATGCCCTATGATCGTTTCCTGACCGAACAGCTGGCAGGCGATCTCCTTCCCAATCCTTCGGATGCGGATTATATCGCCACCGCATTCAGCAGGAATACCATGACCAATGATGAAGGAGGTACGGACAATGAGGAATTCAGAACTGCGGCGGTACTCGACAGGGTAAACACTACCTGGGAAACTGTGATGGGGACCACATTTGCCTGTGTGCAATGTCATAGTCATCCTTATGATCCCTTCAGGCATGACGAGTATTATTCGTTTATGGCTTTTTTTAACAACACGCGAGATCAGGATACCTATGACGACTATCCCTTGTTACGCGAATTCCATGAAGGGGACAGTTTGAAATATCATCAGTTATCCGATTGGCTGGCTATGCAGGCTCCCGAAAGAAAAAAGGAACTGCTCACATTTATCAAAACCGGGGAACCGGCCATCAATTCGATCGATGCAGACCGTTTGGTAAACAGTGCCCTTACAGATACCAAATGGCTGGTGATGCGGAACCAGTCGGTAGCCCGGTTTGCCAAAATCGGATTTGAAAAAAAGACACAGTTTTTAGTCAGGTATAAAAGCTGGAAACCGGGTGGTGTATGGGCTTTGCATTTGGATAAGCCCGATGGACCCCAGGTACAGACTTATCCTGTGGCTGATACAAAAGGTGCCTGGAAAATCAGTACGCTTCCTTTTCCTGCGATCAGCGGTGTACATGATCTGTATTTTACCTATCACAATCCTTTGATCCGGACAAAAGAGGAAACCGGAATGCAGTTCGACTGGTTTTCCTTTCAGGATCCCTTCCCCGGAAAAGACAAACCCGGCTATGATAGTGCCGCCCAATATTTTACGGATCTGATGACACCGGTAAAAGTCACGAAGACACCCATACTATTTGAAAATCCGTCTTCCTTATTCAGACCCACACATGTTTTTGAAAGAGGTAACTGGCTGGTGCCCGGCAAAGAAGTAAAACCGGATGTGCCAAAGTCACTGGGATCATTGCCTGCCAATGTTCCGAGGAACCGATTGGGTCTTGCCGCCTGGATCACGGATCCCAAAAATCCGCTTACCTCCCGGGCCATCGTCAACAGGATCTGGGAACAGTTTTTTGGAACCGGCATCGCAGAAACCCTCGAAGACCTCGGTACACAGGGCATTCCGCCCACACACCCCGAATTACTGGATTATCTGTCCTGGCAGTTGATGCACGATGACCATTGGGATCTGAAAAAGATCATGAAGGAAATTGTTTTGTCGGCCACCTATCAACAGGATTCCAGACTCAACAAAACAGCACTCGAAAAAGACCCCGAAAACAAATGGTTGGCCCGTGGCCCGCGGGTTCGCTTATCAGCCGAAGAAATCCGTGATCAGGCATTGGCGGTCTGCGGTCTGTTGTCAGAAAAAATGTATGGTCCCGGTGTTTTCCCGTTTCAACCCGAAGGGATCTGGATGTCGCCCTGGAATGGCGCATCCTGGAAAAAAAGTGATAGCTGTGATCAATACCGAAGGGCATTGTACACTTATTGGAAAAGATCGGCTCCCTATCCGTCCATGATAAGTTTTGACGCTGCATCAAGAGAAGTTTGTATCGCCAGGCGCATCAGGACCAATACGCCTTTGCAATCGCTTACCTTATTGAACGATTCTGTTTATATCGAAGCATCCCAGCACCTGGCAGACAGGATGATAAGGGAAGGGGGCAACCGGGTTGCTGCACAGATCAGCAAGGGATATGCGTTGGCCATGTACCGGACCATCGAGCCGGCCAAGTTGCAGGTTTTTGAAAATTTATATGCGAAAGCCCTGCAGAAATTTCGCAGGGATGAGAACAGTTCGGTTTTGATGGCGGGATCCAGTGATGGGAAACTTACAGCAGAAAAGGCAGCCCTCACCGTTGTTGCCGGAGCCTTGTTAAACCTGGATGAATTCATCACCAAAAATTAGCAGACGCGATGAGTAAGGACAACAGAAAAATACAAACCGAGGCAGTACAAAAAACGCTGCAACTCGATACGCGCAGACTTTTTCTGAAAGAATGTTTTATGGGTATGGGCGGTCTGGCAATGAGTTCCTTACTGGGTAGTTGTCATTGGGCAAGCGGCGACAGTGCTTCTGCAACGGATCTTTTTAACAGCGATAACCCTTTGCGTCCACGCGCTCCGCAATTTCCGGGTAAGGCAAGGGCCGTGATCTATTTACATATGGCCGGTGCACCCTCCCAGTTGGAGTTGTTTGACTATAAACCGGATCTGATGAAACTGGATGGACAGGATTGTCCGCAGTCTTTATTGGAAGGGAAAAAATTTGCATTTATCCGCGGGGTTCCCAAAATGATGGGCCCACAGGCCAATTTCAAACAACGCGGACAAAGTGGTGCATGGGTATCGGATCATCTGCCGCATTTTGCCAATGTGGCGGATGAAGTGAGTTTTTTAAAAGCGGTACAGACCGATCAGTTTAACCATGGTCCTGCACAGTTGCTGATGCATACAGGTTCTCCCCGATTGGGCAGACCCAGCATTGGATCCTGGGTTACCTATGGATTGGGTTCAGAGAACAGCAACCTGCCCGGTTTTGTCGTACTTACATCGGGTGGCAAGTTTCCCGATGCGGGCAAGAGTGTGTGGGGCAGCGGATTTCTGCCTTCCGTTTACCAGGGCGTACAATGCAGGAGTGAAGGGGATCCGGTATTGTTTATCAAAGATCCCGCAGGTATGGATCGCGATCTCCGGAAAGCATCCATCGATGCCATCAATGCTGCCAACCGGATCAGCTTTGATGAATTCAAAGATCCGGAAATCTTATCCCGTATCTCACAATATGAAATGGCTTACCGGATGCAGATCTCCGTACCCGATGTCATGAACATCAATAATGAACCCCAATACATCCATGATATGTATGGTACCCAACCCGGGAAAGCCTGTTTTGCCAATAATGTTTTGCTGGCAAGGAAGCTGGTGGAAAAAGGGGTTCGTTTTGTACAGTTGTTTGACTGGGGTTGGGATAGTCATGGTACCGATGAAAGCCTGGCCATTGATTATGGATTTGTCAATAAATGCCGGAGCATCGACAAACCTGTTACAGCCTTGTTGCTGGATCTAAAACAAAGGGGATTGCTCGATGATACGCTGGTTGTTTGGGGTGGAGAATTCGGAAGAACACCGATGCAGGAAAACAGAGATGGCAAGAAAATGCCTTTTAAAGGAAGGGACCATCATACGGAAGCATTCACTATCTGGATGGCGGGAGGCGGCATCAAAAAAGGAAGCAGTTTTGGCGAGACGGATGAGATAGGGTATAGCGCGATCAGTGGTAAGACAACTGCCTTTGATATCCAGGCAACCTTGTTAAACCAACTTGGATTTGACCATGAAAAATTTACGTATCCATTTCAGGGTAGACCTTTCCGCTTAACGGATGTGCATGGAAGGGTGATCAATGAAATCATTGCATAATCTGGAAAAACTTTTTGCAAATTGATATGATAGGCAGGCCGACGCAAAGGAAATAAAAAAATCCAACATGAGTTTAGACAGAAGAAAATTTATTTCTATGACAGCAGGATTGGGTACACTGGCGCTTAGTCCATGGGAAACACTGATGGCAGCAAAACCCGGCTTTCCCATACCGGCGGATTTTCAGTTATCCATCATGGGTACCAACTGGGG
>JAGWTX010000713.1 GCA_028875955.1 Bacteroidota bacterium
CCAGGAATTTTTTGATCTCGGCAGGTCTGCGCACATTCAGTTTAAAATTACTACCGGTCTGACCAGTTTCCTGTTTGGCACTTAGTTCAGAAGCGATGATTTCCTGCGCATGTTCCACGCAGTTCTCACAGATATGACCATCCTGACCGGCGATGAGGATTTTTACTTCATCGCGGTTACGACCACAAAAGGAACAATGTAATTGAGTTGCTTTCGCCATAATTCATTTTTTTCAATCCAACACAGCCTGTCAGTATAAGACAGGTTTCTGCCGCCTATTGTTGCAAAGCTATCACAGTTCCCTGTCAGGAATGTGTTATTTCGGGAAAAACCTGTCTGAAAAAGGTGTTTTAGCTTAGATTTTGGTCAAAACAGCGTCTACGATGCCATAGGCAACGGCTTCCTGAGCATCCATCCAGTAATCGCGGTCGAAATCCGTCATTATCTGTTCAACCGTTTTCCCGCAGTTATCGGCCAGAATTTTGGCTCCCAATTCCTTGGTTTTGCGGATCTGGTTGGCCTGGATCTCTATGTCTGCACTGGTGGCCTGAAAATATCCACCCAGGCTGGGCTGGTGTATCATCACTTCTCCATGCGGATAAATAGCCCTTTTCCCTTTGGTTCCGGCACTTAACAGGATGGAACCCATACTGGCTGCCAGACCCATGCAAATGGTTGACACCGGGCTCTGAATCAGTTTCATCGTATCATAGATCACCATACCACTGGTGACTACGCCACCCGGGCTGTTGATATAGAATTTGATTTCCTCACCGGGTTTATCTGCATCCAGAAGGAGCATTTTGGTTACCAGGTCCTTGGCAGACTTGTCATCCACCACACCCCAGAGATAAACGGTTCTTTTTTCAAAAAACAGTTTCTCCATTTTTTTCATCATAAAAGCACCAACGGGTTCCTGTTTTTCTTCTTTGGGTTCATTCTCCTCTTCGTCTTCCATCAGATAAGGATTAACGATATATTTCATATTGCTCATCGGTAATTATTTTCTTTTTTAAAATGTTTACGCCTGGAAAATTTCCATCCTATTTCGCCTTTTTTTCTTTTCTCGGATTGGTGAACAAGACCTCATCGATGAGGCCGTATTCCTTGGCTTCCGTAGCCGTCATCCAGAAATCACGATCGCTGTCAGTGGCAATGGTCTCGGTAGATTTACCCGTATGATGCGCTGTGATAGCGTATAATTCATGTTTCAGCTTTTTGATTTCCCTGGCGGTGATCTCTATATCGGTAGCCTGACCGCCGATGGCGCCGCTGGGTTGGTGCATCATGATCCGGCTGTGTTTCAATGCCGTTCTTTTTCCCTGGATACCCGCACAAAGCAGGATCTGACCCATACTGGCGGCAATGCCGGTACAGATGGTGGCAACATCAGGACTGATAAACTGCATGGTATCATAAATACCCAAACCCGCATACACGCTGCCTCCGGGGCTATTGATATACATCTGTATATCACGGGCACGGTCGGTACTTTCCAGAAATAATAGCTGTGCAGTTACAATATTTGCCACATAGTCATTGATGCCCTCGCCCAGGAATATAATCCTGTCCATCATTAATCGGCTAAAA
>JAGWTX010000714.1 GCA_028875955.1 Bacteroidota bacterium
CGCTTCAACAAAGCCAAAAATTTCACCGAATTCAAAGCCGCACTGGATATGATGGCCATACCCGGTTATAACCTGGTGTATGCAGACAGGTACGACACGATCTATTATCTCAGTAACGGCAGGATACCCATCCGTGATCCCAAATTCAACTGGCAATCCACTTTACCCGGCAATACCAGCGCCACTTTGTGGAACCAGCTACACCCCCTGGCAGACCTGCCACAGGTTCTGGAACCCAAGAGTGGTTTTGTATTCAATACCAACCATTCCCCCTTTCATTCAACGGAAGGCTCAGATAATCCGGTGATCAAAGATCCCACCATGGGATATGAAACCCTGGAGAACAACCGCAGCCGCCGTTTTGAAGAATTGGTGGCAGGTCTGGACAAGGTATCGTATGCAGATTTTAAACGGATCAAATTCGACAGACAGTATCCTGCCGAATTCGCCTTCCCGACAAATATCGATTCCCTGTTCCTGCTCAATCCGGCCGATCACCCTGAAGTCGCTGACCTGATCACGAATCTGAAACAATGGGATAAAAGAGCCAATGTAGAAAGCATGGGCGCAGGTACTTTTTTCCTGGTGTATGAAACGATCTACCGGGCAAAAAGTCTGTACATGCGAAACAGCACACTCACCACAAATCAATGCCTGACGGTTTTGGATACGGTAAAAGCCTATATGATGAAAAATTTTGGAAGGACGAACCTGGCACTCGGAGACATTCAAAAACTCGTAAGAGGCGATAAGGTTCTGCCCCAGCCCGGTTTGCCCGATGTGCTGGCACCCATGTATTCGGTGCCCTACAAAAACGGAATGTGGAGGGGTACGCAGGGGGATGCTTATGTGGAACTGGTTAGGTTTACCAAAAACGGGCCCGTAATAGAATCCATCAACACGTATGGCGCTTCCAGTAAACCGAACTCACCCCATTATACCGACCAGATGGAAATGTATACCCATCAGCGGACCAAACCGATGACCCTGAATAAGGAGGAAGTGTATAAGAATGCAGAAAGGATCTATCACCCTTCCGGCAAATAATGAGTAGACGGATAGTTATCTATGATTCAGGATTGGTTCGCCAGCCATTCGCCCAGGAACCGGGCGATCTGTGCGGTCTCGATGATAAATCCATCATGGCCATAGGCAGAATCGATTTCAACAAACCAGGTATTGGGGATATGATCTGCCATAAAACGCTGTTCATCCAAAGGACAAAGGATATCGCTCCGGATACCGATGATCAGTGTGGGTTGCGTGATCGATTGCAATACTTTGATCAGGTCCCCGCCCCTTCCGCGGCCCAGGTGATGACTATCCATCGCTTTTGTGAGTAACCAGTAACTATAGGCATTGAATCGTTTCACCAGTTTATCCCCCTGGTAGTTCAGATAGGAAGAGGCTTTGAAATTGTCTGTCTTTTCAGGATCCGGGTCTGTCTGTTTTTCCTGGAAAGTTCCATAGTTACGATAAGTGAGCATACCAATGGCCCGCGCCGCTTTCAAACCCTTCGCACCGGCTTCGGGAATATGGTGTCTCCAGGTACTATCCGCTTCGATCGATAATCTTTGTGCGGTATGAAC
>JAGWTX010000083.1 GCA_028875955.1 Bacteroidota bacterium
TCAGGGGTGATGAATGAACCCGAGTTCGGACTGGGTGCAAAAACATTGCCACCCAGATCCATCAGGCTGGCCCCCAGTTTCCAGTCGTAATTCAGGGTATTATTCGGCCGGCCTTCGTTCATTTCAGGTTGATAGGTCAGGTATTCAATACCCAGACTTAAACCCAGCCCGTTTTTTGATTTGGACATGAAATCCTTAAAACTGTTTTCATCATAATTGGCAGAATAACCGAAAGAACCATTGCCGCCGGAAAAATAATAAGCGGTATCCGTGGCGGTTTTGGCTTCCAGGTAGCTGAGTTTATTCATCTTGAAAAAAGCCCCGGAGATTCCTTTCATGATCTGCAGGGTAACACCCGCACTTAATCTCGAATGGTTGTCTTCCTGTATGACCGCAGCATAATTCAGGTCAGCTTCCATCCAGCCGGCCTGTGTGCCATATGCCTGCAGGTTCGGGGTGCTGCGGTTAGCTATCAAAAAGTCATGGATACTGTTGATCGAATCGGTTAACACAAAGGGCTGGGCCTTACTATGGGTATAGGAACGCATCCGGAAACCAAAGTTAAAAGCATGTTTTTGATCGATTTTATAGAGAAAATCAAACAGACTCAGATCCATCGTACTGTGCAGAAACTTACCGGAATAACCTTCGTTGGCGGAAAGCGTGGCATTTGTATGATTGGACAATGAAAAATTCTTCAGATAGAGGAAGTTGCTGCTGATTTTTGCCTGTGCGGAAAACAAGGTCAGATCCCACTGATAGGCGGAGTTCACAGGGGAAGCCGGGTTATTGAAATAGGCCGTACTACCTGTAAAAGCAGATCCGTGCAAAGCCTGATAACCCTGTGCGCCAGACCTGGGGGTGAAGAGACAACCCGTTAAAAAAAGGAAAAAAAGCTGTTTTCGCATCATAATGGGATGTATAGATACATTTTTTTTCATGTTTGCAGTCCTGGGTATCCGACCACTCGGAAAAGCTGCTGGCAGCCTCCTTGCATTTATTTGATAATCAGGGAAAACCAAAAATAAAGGCTTTTTTCGGGTACTTTAAAAATACCAGGCTTTTATGGATTTTGGCGAAGGTTTTTGTAGGTTGTAACGTCTAATCATCTAACCAGGTAATTGTTGAACGAACAGGATTTTATTCTTTTACTCAGGCAGGGTAACCAGCAGGCTTTCAAACAGCTGGTTGAAACCTGGCAGCACATGGTATACAATACCGTGTTGAGTATCGTGCAGGATGAGCAGGAAGCGGAAGATGTATCACAGGAAGTATTTATCCAGATCTATCAGTCCGTGCATGCTTTCAGGGGTGACGCGAAACTGTCTACCTGGATCTATCGGGTAGCCCTTACCAAAGCCCTGGATGCGGAAAGAAAGAAAAAGGCAAAGAAAAGGATCGCAAACCTGAAGACCTGGATCGGTATCGGTGACAGTGAGAAGGAAACGGAAGCCATCCACTTCCAGCATCCGGGTGTGTTATTGGATAAAAAGGAACAAGCCGCCATGCTTTTCAAAGCCATGCAGAAAATACCGGAAAACCAGCGGATCGCATTTACCCTGATCAAGGCGGAAGGTTTGAACTATGAGGAAACGGCGGCCATCATGAATCTCACGATAAAAGCGGTGGAAGCATTGATGCACCGGGCCAAGGACAACCTGAAAAAACAATTGCAATCATTTTATACCAATCAATAAACCGGGTTTATATGGAATCAGAAAATTTTACACAAAACGATTTCGGTCCCGTTCTGGATAGTTTGGATGGCATCCGGCGGGCAGAAATGCCGGCATTTTTTTATACCCGTTTGCAGGCCCGTCTGGAAAAACAAACCACCCGGGAAGGCGCATTCTGGAAAATACTGGCAAAGCCGGCTTTTTCAATACTCACCTTATCCCTGTTGGTGGTCCTGAATGTGGCAGCCATCCGTTTTTTCACAAGGAATCAGCAGGCTTCCGATACAAAACAAACATCGGCCATTCAGAAATTTGCAAACGAGTACGACCTGGGTATTACCTCGGTGTATGCTGAAAATTCCGACAAATAATGCCTGCCAAAAGATCATCCGGGATGCCGCAACATGTTTTGCTGACCGTTAATTTTTTTAATCGTTTAAGATGAATTATTTCTCAAAAAACAGATGGGTGGGAATCGCCTTGTTATTCCTGGTTTTACTAAACCTGGGCACCCTCACCACCCTTTGGCTGATGCGTCCCAACAGAATGGGGCCGCCTGCAAAGGCAGGCTCGGGTGTGGTTGATTTTATTGTGCAGGAACTGGGTTTTGATTCGGCCCAAAAAAAGCAGCTCATCCTGCTAAGGGAAGAGCATCAGCAAAAGATAAGGGAGGTCAGGCGGAAAAACAGGGATGCTAAAAACGTATTTTTTGCATTGTTGAAGGATAGCAGCCTCAGTGAGGAGGCATTGGATAAAGCAGCCATCGCATCTGCAGCCTATGATGCTGAAACGGATAAACTTACTTTTCTTCATTTCAGGGAGATCCGAAAAATCTGCACTCCGGAGCAACAGAAAAAATTTGATCTGGTTATTCAGGAAGTGTTGCGAATGATTGCGCCGCCGCCTCCGGACGGGAATCCACCGGGTGGGCCCAATGGCAGAAGAAGAGAAGGACCGCCACCTGCTGACAGAAGAGATGGTCCGCCACCGGGAGATGATCACCGGCCACCCCCTCCGGAAGAATAAAAAAATGTTAAGGGCGAAGGATTTTTGGATGAACCTGCATCCTATGGAAAAAATGCAATTATGAAACCATTTCCATTTTCCTTTCTTTGTTTAACGGCTTTTGTAATTCTGATCAGTGTCTCCTGTAAAAAAGATACAACGGCTACCACTTCGGGATCTGGTACCGGAACCACCAATGCGGTATTGCCGGATGTCTACAAAAAGTTTAATACCAATGTAACGGTATCCACAGACGGCACAACGATTACTGTAAAGAGTGATGGTGTTCCGGATCACAGCAGTTGTTATTTTGCAACTACTGACAGTCGTTATCAATCGTATAACGGTACCAATGCCCATTTTTCAAAGAATCCAAACAGCATCGGAACCAAGAGTTTCACTTTTAAATTCCCGGCTTCTCCCGCAGTAAATGCTGCACATGAAGCCACGCCCTTGGGTCCCATAGGCGTTGCCATCAACGGGGTAGCGATCTACAATCAGTATGCAGGACCCAATCAGCCACTGACCAATGAGATCAATTCATTCGACCAGTACAATGGCCACCCTGATCAGAGTGCCACCTATCATTACCATGTTGAACCGCTCTATATCACCCAGAAAAATACCAAAAGCGCGCTGGTGGGTTTTTTACTGGATGGGTTTCCGGTTTATGGCCCCCTGGAGAATGGGAAGACATTGGTCAGTGCCGATCTGGATACCTATCATGGTCATTTTGGTGTAACAACCGATTATCCCAATGGGATTTACCATTATCATATCACAGCCGATGCCCCCTATATCAATGGTGCCGGTTTTTATGGAAGCAAGGGATCGGTTACCCAATAAAGCATGTGGCCATCAGTTGGAAAAGCCGGCTTTGTTTTCACTACCTGATGCCACAGAAATGACAGGTAAATCTTCCCTGTAAAACCTAGCAGTTCTCATAGAAAAACACAAATCAAAAAATCAAACTACCATGAAATCGAAAAGATTATTTACGGGCA
Organism: Bacteroidota bacterium; assembly: GCA_028875955.1. Taxonomy (GTDB): domain Bacteria; phylum Bacteroidota; class Bacteroidia; order Chitinophagales; family Chitinophagaceae; genus Sediminibacterium. Next base: position 3,686 of record JAGWTX010000083.1, read on the forward strand.
TCGCTTTCTGTTGTTCCGTCTTATTTGCAAAGGCACAACCACCCAAAGCTCCCGGCATCGAAGAAAGACTTGCCCATGTGACAGGTAAGCTGGAAAAGGAAATTGAGTTAACGTCTGTCCAGAAAGAAAAAATCAAAGCCGCTTACCAGCAGTTTTTTGCATCCATGGAAAAGTTACGGGACAAGGACGGGAAACAGCAGCCACCGCCACCACCTCCGCCACCCCCTGCTGATAAAGCTGCCGTGGAAAAGCTGAGTAATGAAAGGGATGCGCAGATCAGAAAAGTATTATCCGCAGCACAGTATGCAAAATATACCGAGATCGAAAAAACCATGCGACCTCCCGGACCCGGAAAACCCGGTATGCCCCCCATGCCAAAAAAAGATTAACATGAAACGTTTGCAATGGATCGCCTGTATGGGCATGATATGGTTTGCTGTTTCCTGTAAACAAAAGGTAAATCCGGAAACAGCCGCAGCGGCAACCTTACCCTTTTATAATACAGCTGATTTTACACCGGTATGGATCGCAAAAACATCACCTGCCTATGATTCGGTTCATACCATACCGGCTTTTCGTTTCACCAACCAATATGGTGAAACCATTACGGAGAAGGATTATCAGGGAAAGATTTATGTGGCAGATTTTTTCTTCACTTCCTGTCCGGGTATCTGTAAACAGCTCACGACGCATTTGGGGCTTGTTCAAAAAGCTTTTCAGGATGACAACCGGGTGATGTTGCTTTCGCATAGTGTGACGCCCGATCTGGATTCGGTAAAAGTGTTGCAGAAATATGCGCTTGCCTATGGCGTTCAAAAGGGGAAATGGAACCTGGTGACCGGCAACCGGGATCAATTGTATACCCTGGCACGCCGATCCTATTTTGCGGATGAGGATTTGGGTGAAAAAAAATCCGCTGCTGATTTCCTGCACACGGAAAATCTTTTGCTGATCGATACACATCGCAGGATTCGCGGTGTGTACAAAGGGACTTCGCTAAAAGATGTCAATGACCTGATCAGTGATATTGCATTGCTTGAAAAGGAAAACTAAAGGCGCAGGGAAGCTGATGGATGATGGACACCCGGATAGCAACCGATAAAAGCGATACCATGAAACGAAGCCTATTCATTTTTTTGATGGTCATTTCCTGCAGGGATGCAGGAAGATTCCCGCAAAAAGAATTGCAGAAAAACGCAATGCATCCTGTGATTCCCGGCAAAGTGGTGAACTATGGGGATACCTCATTGCATATAGTAAATGGTGTTTTGTATGAAGGGGGGCAACCCTATAGCGGGATGGTTGAATCCTATTTTCCTGACGGGAAGATAAAGTTGAGACAATCTTTTTATAACGGGAAGGAAGAGGGTTTACGGAATGCCTATTATGCAAACGGAATTCCTGAATCGGTTCGTTATTACCGGAATGGGGAGAAGGACAGCGTACACAGGGGGTGGTGGCCCAATGGTCAGCTTCGGTATGAATACCATTTCCAGATGGGTAATTACGAAGGTGACTGGAAAGAATGGTATGCCAGTGGTGTTCTGATGAAACATATTATTTACCAGTCCGGAAAAGAGCTGTCCGGTAAGGGATGGAGGGAAAATGGCAAACCCTATATGAGCTTTGTGAGAAAGGATGGGCGTTTGTACGGGTTGATCAATTCCAATCTCTGTTATTCACTCAGAAATGAGAAGGGCGAGTTTATTCCTGCCAGGGTAGTTAAATAGATTTTGTGCTGCAACTGCAGGTTGACAGGTCTGTCAACCTTGTTCCGTTCGAGACAAGCTAAAAAAAAGTCCCCTGTAGAAACAGGGGACGTCTTCGATTGCTTGCCATATAAGAAAAAAGATAAAGTAGTAATTGTTTAACCTGGAAATCAGTGATCAGCCTTTCGCTTATCCTATTTTTGTATTGCACTGTAAAAGTAGGAAAAAAACCGAAATCACAACGTTATTTTTCAATATTTATTAATTATTTACAATTATTTAATAAAAAACGAGTTTTTTGGTTCAATTAAATAATATGTAAATTAATTTAATATTTATTATCAATGTTTTAACGTTTAATTTTTAATCGTTATAATTAATTGATAATCAAATTATTTTTTGCTATTATATTCAATAAGTGCCTTCTCCAGGCAGTTCATAGCATTGTTTATATCATTTAAATTTAATACGTAGGCCAGTCTCACTTCCTGTTTCCCTAAACCAGGGGTGCTGTAAAATCCGGTGGCGGGTGCCAGCATCAGTGTTTGGCCCTCATAAGAAAAACTTTCCAGCAGCCATTGACAGAATTTATCTGCATCATCGATGGGTAATTTTGCCATGGCATAAAAGGCGCCGCCGGGATTGGGACAATACACATTTTCCATCGCATTCAGCCGCTGCACGATCAGGTCCCTTCTGGATTTATATTCGGCCTTGGTGGTATCAAAATAGTCAGCAGGCAGATCGATGGCTGCTTCACCCGCTATCTGTGCAAAACTGGGCGGACTTAACCTGGCCTGTGCAAATTTCATGACGGCTTCCAGGACAGATTTATTTTTGGTGATAAACGCCCCGATCCTTCCGCCACAGGCACTGTAGCGTTTACTGATGGTGTCCATGATGATCACATGCTCATCCACACCGGAAAGATGCATGGCACTTACCTGTGTTTCTTCATAACAGAACTCGCGGTAGGCTTCATCTGAAAACAGGTACAATTGGTATTTCAGGATCAGTGTTTTCAGTTGTTCCATTTCTTCCCTGCTATAGCAATAGCCTGTTGGGTTATTGGGGTTGCAGATGACAATGGCTTTTGTGCGCGGTGTGATTTTTTTCTCGATCTCCTCAATAGGCGGCAGGGCAAATCCATTCTCGATATGGGAAGTTACGGGTACCACTTTTACACCGGCAGCAACCGCAAAACCATTGTAGTTTGCATAAAAGGGCTCGGGGATGATCACTTCATCACCGGAGTCCATACAGGCCAAAAATCCAAATTGAATGGCTTCACTGCCGCCAGTGGTAACTATGATCTGATCTGCGGTTACCTGGATGCCGACACCTGCATAATATTTCACCAGTTTCTCCCGGTAACTCTCATTGCCCGCACTATGGCTATAGGCCAGTATGGTAAATTCGCTGTGGCGTACCGCATCGAGAACCATTTTGGGGGTTTCAATATCGGGCTGACCAATATTCAGGTGATAAACTTTGGTTCCCCTTTTTTTTGCAGCTTCTGCATAGGGTACCAGTTTCCGGATAGGTGAGGCGGGCATTTCCAGTCCGCGATGGCTGATGGCTAACATGCGGCAAAGATAGTTTGACTGCGCAGGTTCTCAAAAGAAATAGCCGATTCAGGTTTCTTTTTCTGTGAGCGGTTTATTTTCCGGATGATTTACCCGCGGGAACCACTTCCCCGTCAATGGTTAACACAAAAGGTAATTGCGCATGTACAAATTTGATATTGACATTCTTTTTGAAGGTACCCATTGTGGCAGCGTTATAGGTAACTTTTATGGTACTGCTTTTCCCTTTTAATATCGGGTCTTTGCTGTATTCAGGGGTTGTACAGCCACAGTCGGCATTGACAAATTCGATCACCGCAGGTTTTGACATGTTATTGGTAAATGTAAAGACATAAGTTACGGGAACATTCTGTTTAATCTTGCCAAAACTATGGGTTGTGCTGCTGAAAGATATGTCAGGTTTTGTTTGTGCACCTGCAGCCGTAAAGGCAAAAAAGCCGATCAATAAAAGAAATTTTGACATAGTGCCGATTTTTGGGTTCTGAACAATTCGTTTAAGATTGTCTGGAGGGAATGCGGTCGGGATCAGACGATTTTTGGTTTGTTTTCGCTCCCATCCTTCCACCTTTTTCAAAACTAAGGGTTCCTTCCTTTCAATTTTCCAAATAGGTGCTAAATCCGTGCCATAAACCGTATTTTGCAGGATTGTCAACCGAATTTATCACTGGTAAAAACCGAAATTACCGAATTGTGTGGATAACTAATTTCCGTTAGTCTTTTCATCCGGTAGTGTTATTTTTGTTGCATGGAACAGACGACTGCATTAGAATACAAAGACGATATGCTTTCTTTTGAAGGATTCCGGAATACGATTCTGGAAGACTATAAAATGGCCGTATTGAGCAGGGAAGTGAGTCTGTTGGGTAGAAGGGAGGTTTTAACCGGGAAAGGTAAATTCGGCATTTTTGGAGATGGGAAGGAAGTGGCCCAGATCGCAATGGCCAAGTTCTTCCAGCCGGGTGATTTCAGAAGCGGATATTACCGTGACCAGACGTTTATGTTTGCCTCCGGTCTTTCAAGTGTCGAACAGTTTTTTGCACAATTGTATGCGGATCCGGATGTCAATCATGATCCTTTTAGTGCAGGCCGTCAGATGAATGCGCATTTTGCAACCCGTTTTGTGGATGAAAATGGCAACTGGCTGGACCTGGCCAACCGCAAAAACATATCTTCGGATATGGCACCCACCGCCTCACAGATGCCAAGGGCACTGGGATTGGCCCATGCATCCAAATGTTTTCGGGAGTCCAAAGACAAGGATTTTTTTGAATCACTCTCCCATAATGGAAACGAGATCTGTTTTTGTACCATCGGTGACGCCAGTACTTCGGAA
>JAGWTX010000084.1 GCA_028875955.1 Bacteroidota bacterium
ACATTCTGCTGAGAAGTGGTGGCTTCACAAAACAAAGCGGCACAGGCAATGATGAGGTTTTGGGTTTCTGAAAGTTTCTGATCCCGCCAGTTGGAAGCAGGTAATGAACGGATGGCTTTATACAGACTGACCAGTTCCGGCACGGATCTTTCAGGATGTTCAAACTGAAAATCCTTGAGCAACTGATCAATGCGCACTTCAATCCCTGCTCCGCCCGGAATCCTTTTCCAGTCTGTTTCAATTCCATCCATCAGGTCTTTTTCCGGGGCATCTCCACCCAGCGTTTGAAAATATTCATAGACTTCCCCCCTTCTTCTCGGACGACCTTCTCCCTGGCTTTTGTGCATGGTTCTTGCCTCTCCGCCCAGTTCGCCATAACTTTTTCCGAGTAAGGGATTGTAACCGCCCACTTCCAGTTTAAACTGGTTTTCGGATGTGGTATTATTCCCACCGAAATTAAACGTATTCCATAAAATCCGCTTGGCATGCCAGGGTTTCACACCATAGGCAAACTGTTCGGGGAACTGTGCCGGATCTGCTGCAGCCGTATAGGCTTCCTGGGCCAGTACGGAAGATGCGGCGTGATGACCATGCCCGGCTCTTGCATCACCGGGAAAACGGGTGATGATCACATCCGGTTGAAATTTCCGGATCATCCAAACCACATCACTCAATACTTTTTTACGATCCCAGATACGGAGGGCTTCATCCGCACTTTTGCTGAATCCAAATTCATAAGCCCGGCTGAAATACTGTTCTGCCCCATCGATCCTTCTTGCCGCCAGTAATTCCTGTGTCCTGATCAAACCCAGTTCAATCCCCTGTTCGCTGCCAATCAGGTTTTGTCCGCCGTCGCCCCTTGTCAGGCTGAGATAACCCGTACGGTATAGCTTTTCCTTTGCGAGATAGGGCAGAAAACCGTTGTTCTCATCATCCGGATGTGCGGCCACATATAATACGCTGGCCAGCACTTTCAATTTCTTTATTTGAAGATAGATATCAGCACTACTATAGGTTTCCGGAACCTGGGCCCGGAGAGTGGACAGGATGCCCAGGGTAATTACCAGTACCATGACAACCTGCGTACGGAATCGATTCATAGCTGTTTTCTTTATAATGTCCGAAGATATACTTACTTGTGTGTTTGAAATACCCGTTCAACAAAAAAACGGTTTAATAGAGTTTCAGCAACACTGATTTCACCTGTTGGTAATGGGTCCAGGGTATAAAATGATTGGCTCCCGCCAGGGTCATCGTATCCAGCAGTTTTGCATGAACGAATGCCTTTGAAGCGAACCTGAGATTCCCATAGGGAACCAACTGATCCCTGTTACCATGCAATACATAAACCCTGCACTGAATTTTAGCGAACCTGGGTTGTAAGGCAACCAGGTCTTTTTTGAGAAACCACAATTCCTCATTGGAAGGCCGCATGGCACCGGGAACCAGGTATTTCAAGGGATTGTGCATCAACAGGGTTCTCCATTTTTCCGGGTTTTCTTCTGCAACATCTATGGAACCGGCCAGGATCACCAGCGCATCAATCACCCCCGGGTTATCCGCAGCCAGCTGAACGATCATGGGCCCGCCCAGCGAATGACCTACCAGATAAACGGGTTTGCTGTTTTTCAGAAGCTGAAACAAAGGACTGATCACGGAAGATTGCTCCGCAAGCGGCAACGCATCTCCAAAGTCGCTGTAGCCAAAACCGGGTCTGTCGATGGAAACCATCCGGAATTTCCCAAGCAAATCCCGGTCTTTCATATAAGCGGCAAAAGCATCCCAGCTACCAGGTGAACCATGTACAAAAATTATCGTTGGCAGGGTGTCTGAACCGGTTTGCACATAATGCAGCTTATGGTGATTGACCAGGATATCATGTGTTTTGAGCAATACACCGCTTTCCGCAAAGGACTGTATGGCTTCCTGATCCGCAATCCTGAATTTCATACAGCTTTGTGCCATGATCAGCCACAGAACCAGTAGGGAAACCATGGCTGCTCCAAATTTCTTTAGTCTGCTTGTAAACATCTTTGTACTGTTATGATGTAATCGTGCAAAATACCTTAACGATAAAAGCCGGATTTTTCTTCCGGCTTTTCGTTATCTGATTTTTTCCTTTATTGACCTACCAGGAAAACCGCGTTGCAAAAAAGCAGTTTGCCGTTCTCCCAAAAATTGCGGAACAGCGGGTCTTCTGTAAAATACGTAACGGTGCCGGAACCCATGTTCTCAGTACCGATCACCACCCCGTCTTTTAACTTTGCCTTTACTTTATAACCCACGAATCCCGACACATAGGCATCTTTCTTCATGACACCTACATTCCAGCCCTCTTTCAGGAATTCAAACACATCGGTATCCTGTTTCAATGTGAAATAATAATCCGGATAACCGAATCCCAGTGGATGGGTATTATCCAGTTCCAGTTTATAGATTGCCCCCGGCAGGGAGTATGTCAGTGATTCATCCTCTCTGTCGGCATATTTTTTCACATTGGCATATTCCGATTTATCATCCGATTTGTCCTCTTTGATCCTGATCCCGAAATTGTTCCGGGCAAGTATGGAAACGGCATTGTCGATCGCAATCAACTTCCCTCCCTTCCTGACAAATTCCCTGATCTTATCCATGTTCGGCTTGTCGTTCATCGAACGATAATATCCATTGGGCATGATCAGAACATCATAAGGATCCAGATTGATCCGGCCTATATCCGCTGCATTGATGAGTGAAAGGGGATAATCCAATTGCTGTTCAAAGAAATGCCAAACCTCTCCTGCACTGCCGGCAGAAGTCTGATCGCCCGTAAGCAATGCCACTTTCAAGGGCTTACGGATGATTTTAACATCAGGGGAACCAAAGTCCATGCCCTTGTCCATCAAACCGGTTGTGACGGCAACGGGCTGGATATGGAATTGCTGACAAACCTGGTTGGTTACCTGGTTCCAGTTGGGGGGGTTGCTGGTTTTCAGAATGATCAGTGTACCCTGATCATAGATCTTACCATCATAGGTAAAGGGTTTTTCCGCAAACCGCACTTTGACACCCTTGTTCAGCAAATGCGCCATTACCCTGGCAGCATCAAAGGAACCATAAGGTATTAATAAACCGTAATCAGCAACCACATCAGAAACAACCGGTATCGTATTGTTCAAGGGTGAAAGATCCAGTTTCTCCTTCACGGCATACGCATCCACGCCATAGGCATAGGGAACGGACCAGGCGGTGATATCATAGGTGTTTGAATCGGTCACAACGGTTTTGGGTTCCAGCAAAACCTTGGCCAATACGGCTTTCGGCTGATAGGCACTGACTGCCACCTGGTAACCCTGATCGGTAAAGGATTCCTCCTTGCCGGTTGCATAATGAAAGCCTTTAAATGCAAACCCGGATACCTTTCCATACTGGATGCCATTCTTATCCAGCAGGTCAATCACGGCATTGATCTTATTCAGGTTGGAAGAAGTAAGTACATAGGTTTTATAATCACCCACTTTACCGCTCCTGCCATCATTGTAAAAACGGTTGAACTCATCAATCAAACGCTGCCTGTTCCTGGATGCGGTTTCAATGGTTGACAGTCCGGTTGTAAAATGATGCATCATCCTGTCATGCAGGGTAAGCGTATCCCCGGATTCGTTGATGACGCCCAATCCACCCCTGGGTCCGCCACCCTGTTCAAAAGTCATTCCGATGGCTCCATTATAAATCGGATAGGTATCTCCATAGGAGGGGTAGAGCAGATCAAATCTTTCCTTGGTGAAAAACAGCCAACCGTTTTTGTCAAAATATCTTGCATTGTTCTTTCCGATCATGGCCTGAAAATCTCTTTGCCATTGCGTGATGACTTCATGATAAGGATTGGCTGCCGGGGCAAAATAATAGGGCTCATTGATCCCCTGTTCATGAAAATCAACATGGATCTGGGGAAGCCAATGATTGTATTGCAATAAGCGCTGCCGGGTTTCAATCTGTGTCTGCCAGGCCCAGTCGCGGTTCAGGTCAAAATTATAATGGTTGGTTCTTCCACCGGGCCAGGGTTCGGCATGCTCCCTTGTGCCGGGATCGGGATTGAATTTTTTCCCGACCACGCCATTAAACCAGTTCACATAACGGTCTCTGCCATCCGGATTGATACAGGGATCAATCACAACAACCGTATTCTTCAGCCATTCTTTCGAATTGGCATTTTTGGGATCAACCAATGTATAGAGTGTGAGCATGGCTGCTTCAGATGAAGAAGTCTCATTACCATGCACATTATAACTCAGCCAGACAATCGCCGGCGCATTTTCTGTTTGAGGAGCCATCTTGTCTCTGGTAAGTCCGGCCATCCGCAGGTTGTTCAACCGGATATTTTCCAGGTTCGCCAGGTTTTCAGGACTGGCAATAAAGGCCAGGATCAGATCCCTTCCTTCATTGGTTTCCCCATATTTTTGAATTTTAACCACATCAGGCATGGCTGCTGCCACCGCCCGGAAATAGTCCACTATTTTATAGTGACGGGTATATCTGCTGCCAATCGGATAACCCAGGTACTGATCAGGGCTTTGCAGACCCTGTGCCATTGTAAAAATAATAGCTGTAGAAAATACGACGCTTAGTATTAATTTCTTCATATCCTGTCAAATGAATGGTGAAAGTAGGCAAGAATAAAAGTATGCTTACCGATTTATTGATTTTTTTTTACACAGCTAAGGATAAATTATCATTTGGCATACCTTAAAAATCTGTAATTTTCTGCAATGAGAAAAGTCGTCCTATTCCTGTGCGCCTCAGGAAGTCTTTTGACCCTGTGTGGGCAATCGGTTCGTTCCATCGTTGGCCCCGGAAAACCTGTCAATCCCTACCATTATTCCATTGTAAAAAAAGGGGAATTCAGTACTGCTTCGGTCAGCAGCGCACATCCTTTGGCCAGTTTGGTGGGTGCCACTATCATGAAAAGAGGCGGCAATGCATTTGATGCTGCCATTGCCACGCAACTCGCGCTGGCTGTTGTGTATCCGGGTGCCGGTAATATCGGGGGAGGTGGATTTTTATTGGGAAGAAAGGCAAACGGGGAACTGCTGGGAATTGATTACCGGGAGGCCGCACCCGAAAAAGCCAACCGTGATATGTACCTGGACAAGAATGGAAACGTGCAACTGAATTTATCACAAAACGGCCATCTGGCTTCCGGTATTCCGGGAACCGTTGCAGGATTGTTTGCCACTTTAACCTATGCCAGGTTACCCTTCCCGCAGCTGATACAACCGGCAATCGATCTGGCCGAAAAAGGCTTTGTCCTTTCTGAAAAAGAAGCGGCCAGTCTGAATGCTACGCGGTCATCTTTTCTGAAATACAGTACCCGCCCCTGTGCTTTTGTCAAAGCAACGAACTGGAAAGCAGGTGATACCCTTATACAAAAAGAACTCGCAGCCACATTGAAAAGGATCCAGGAAAAAGGAGCCCCCGGATTTTATGAAGGTGAAACGGGTAAAATGATCGTTGAAGAAATGCAAAGGGGTGGCGGTTTGATTTCAATGGAGGACCTGAAAGACTATACGGCCAAATTGCGCAATCCGATTGAATTTGATTATCGCGGAGACCATATTGTCAGTTTTGCCCCTCCCAGCAGCGGCGGCATCCTGATTGGACAGATGCTGAAAATGATTGAAAAATATCCGGTCAGTTCCTATGGCTTTCAATCCACACAGGCCGTGCAGCTGATGATCGAAGCCGAAAGAAGGGCTTATGCCGACCGTGCCGTACACATGGGGGATCCTGATTTTTACGATGTGCCGGTCAAGACCCTGATGAGTGAGGAATATCTCCAGAAAAGAATGAGTGATTATCATCCGGAGAAAGCCGGACAAAGTGCGGTAATCAAAGCAGGACTGATCAAGGAAAGCGAAGAAACGACTCATCTCAGTATCATTGACGGAGAGGGGAATATGGTGTCGGTAACAACCACCCTGAATGGTGGATATGGAAGCAGGACGGTGGTAGGCGGAGCCGGTTTCCTTTTGAATAATGAGATGGATGATTTTAGTGCCAAACCCGGCATACCTAATATGTACGGTGCTGTTGGCGGCGAGGCCAACGCCATACAACCCGGCAAACGAATGCTGAGTTCCATGACGCCTACGCTGATACTGAGAAACAACAAACCCTTTGTAGTGGTCGGAACTCCGGGGGGCACCACCATCCCCACATCTGTTTTCCAGGCGATTGTGAACATCATCGATTTTCATATGTCTGCGGATGACGCCATCAACAAACCCAAATTCCATCACCAATGGTTACCCGATAATGTCATGATCGAAAAAGGCTTTAATCCTGAAACAAAAAAACAGTTACAGGCCATGGGTTACCAGTTTACCGAGAGGGGATCGATCGGAAGAACCGAAATCATCCGTGTGCTGGGCAATGGCAAAAGGGAAACCGTTGCAGATAACCGGGGAGATGATTCCGTTGCCGGTTTTTAACAATACATTAGATGCCTGTAGTAATCCTCAAAGGTGTTTCTTGTGCATTCACCTGAAAAAAACGGGTAGTTTTGCCAAAAAAACAACATGACACTGGAAGAAGGTTTTCTAAAAGATGCCATCAAACGCTTTGTGAATTACAAAGAATTAGGTGACAGAACCCTTGCACAATTATCGGAAGCTGATCTGCTTTACCAACCCAATGAGGCCAGTAATTCCATTGCGGTGATCATCCAGCACCTGCATGGAAACATGCTGAGCAGATGGACAAATTTCTTAACGGAAGACGGTGAAAAGGAATGGCGCCAAAGAGATGCTGAATTTGCAGTAACACCCCTGGAACAGGCCGCTATCTTATCCTTATGGAATGATGGATGGAAATGTCTTTTGGATACACTCCATCAATTGCAGCCGGAAGACCTGAAAAAGACGGTTACCATCCGCACAGAACCATTGTTGGTCTACGACGCCATTCTTCGGCAATTGGCTCATTATCCCTATCATGTTGGTCAGATCGTATATATCGGCAGGATGCTAAAAAATGAAACATGGATTTCTCTCAGCATTCCCAAAGGGGAAAGCCATGCTTATCTGGAAAAAGTAAAAGCCGATCAGGAAAAATAATAACCGTTTACCTTCCGGGGTCGCGGATATCCGGCATCTCAGTTCATCTACCTACTATAAATTTCCAAAAGCACCATGGCCCCTTACGCAGTCGCATTTGATCTTGATGGCACACTCATTGACAACAACCCATACCACCTGCTGGCCTGGCAGGCGTTTTATGAAAAAAGAAACCGGAAATTGTCGCTGGAAGAATATAAAACCTCTTTTAACGGAAGAACCAATGCAGATGTCGTAAAATATGTTTTTAACGATCCCGGTATCTCCCAGACATTGATTGACCGGTATACCACGGAGAAAGAGGAACTGTACCGTGAGATCTATGCCCCGCATATTCAACCTGTGAAAGGTCTGATCCCGCTGCTGGAAGATTTACAGCAACGCGGGATCCCGATGGTGATTGCCACATCAGGCATACTCCCGAACATTGATTTCCTATTTACGCATATTCCGATCCGGAACTTCTTTTCCAGCATTATCTATTCAGCTCATATCTCCAGAGGAAAACCGGATCCGGAGATCTATCAACTGGCTGCAAAAAAAATGGGGTTGCCACCTGAAAAATGTATCGCGTTTGAAGATGCTACCGTGGGGATCCGATCCGCCAAATCCGCTGGTATGAAAGTTGTGGCACTTACTACTACGCATGACATAACGGAACTCAGGGAAGCCGATAGGATCATTACCGATTTTTCAGAGATCAGCCCCGAAAACCTGGGGGCATTGGTTTCCTGAAAAATCCCTTTGCATTTTCTGAAGATATCGTATTTTTAAAAGGCGGGTAAAATTCTCCGGCACTTCCATCTGCAGTATGTCCGGACAGTTCGTTTTTTACAGTTAAAACAGGCATTGTATCAAATCTTCTCCCCATGAAAAAACCAGAAAATGTAGATGCCTATATTGCCGGTTTCCCCGGAGAGGTTCAGATTTTATTGCAGCAATTACGAAATACGATTCAAAAAACGGCGCCTGATGCACAGGAGAAAATAAGTTATGGCATGCCTGCCTATCATTATGAAGGCATGCTGGCCTATTTTGCAGCACATACCCACCACATTGGATTTTATCCATATGCTTCCACCATTCAGGCATTTAGCAAGGACATAGAAAAATATATCCATTCAAAGGGAACGGTACAATTTCCCCTGGACAAACCCATTCCCGTGAAACTG
>JAGWTX010000085.1 GCA_028875955.1 Bacteroidota bacterium
ACCGACAAAGAAAACCTGGAAAAAATACTGGCTTTGTTAAATACCTGAAGAATTGGGATCAATGCCTGAAATAATCGGCCAGTTCGGTTTCCACATTGGTCATGTCAAGTAATTCCGGCTTTTGAATACCATCAAACACCCATAAACCATATGCATCGTTTTTGGTATTGAGGTCCAGATAGAAAGTATGCCCGTCTTTTTTATGAAAGGCCAGGTAACGGATATTCCGTGCATCCCTTACCGAAATTCCGGGATAATACTGTTTGAGCACTTTTCTCGAATACCGCATCTGGTATTCATTTTCATGAACAATACTTTTGTACACCCCGGGTTCCGTTACCGCTTTTATGTGCAGATCCTGTAATGAATCGGGATAATAGAAAACCGCCGAATTGGGTGCGATTTCCAGCGTATCTGAAAAACTGCTCGGGGGTTTGGTCCGGGCCTCTGTATGTTCAGCACTAACCGGAACAATATCCTGTTTCGGCTTAACCGGCCCTGTACAGGAAGCCAGGATTGCTGCAGGAAAAAACATCCTTAACCAATATGATTTCATCCTAACAAGTTTGGACAGTAAAGATACAAAACAGGCCTCCATTATGGAGGCCCGAGGTAATCAAATCATTACCTTTCCTTCTACCAATTCCATAAACGGGTTATGTTAAATCCGATCACAAATCTGCCACCGGTAACTTTGGTGCCATCAGACTGTGTGTAATTAAAGGGTGCGTTGGTGTTATACAAGTTGTTCTGCTGTGGACTCAGTAATGAATAGTTTCCAACGAATAATTCAAATGAGTGGGCACTGGTATTGAATTCAAATCCAATGGACAGATTGGGATTGGGATTGTGCGTATTGTGTTTGGTGATGGGCTGATCATAGTTAAAAATGATAGAGGTAACTTCTGTCAGTTTATACCTGCCGGATAAGGCGATGGCGATATGATCGAAATTCATGTCCTTGAAGATCTCCTGGCCGGTACTGTCATTTTTGGTATAATAACCTGTCACGGAGTTCTGGTGGGAAAGACTGGCGGCCACCTGAAGGGATAAGCGTTCATTGATCTTTCTGGCTACGATCAGCTGGTTAAAGGTTGAGATCCTTTCTGTCTGGTATTTGAAGATGCTGTTATCCGCGTCTTTCCGGGTATCATAGGCGATATTACCATAGTAGGTAACACTAACCGGATACTTTCCGGGTGTCTGTGTGATGATGGAATATTTCGCACTGGCATCCCAGAGTTTTTTGATCTTGGTGATCCCGATACCGATATTCAAACGGTTGATGGGTGAATAACTGGCGCCTAACCGGATATTGGAAGGTGCGAAGAAACCCCAGAAATCATCATACCCATTACTGACAACGCCGAACCGGTGCTGGATATCCATTTCAAAAGTTCCTTTTTTGGGAACCATCACGGTTTGGTTATCGATGATCCACATACCGGGAAATGTGTATTTAACCGGTTTGGGTTTGGGCTTGGATACGGTTTCTGTAGCCGTACTATCCTGTGCTGCAACCGTTGTTTGCAAAGCAAAAAGGCAAAGTAGCATGCCCAGGATGCCAGCCAATCCGGGAGTATATATATTGCGTATTCGTTTCATGTCGTTAAGATTTAGATAACTTAATTGTTCTGTGCACCTGTCCTGATCCAGTCATAGATTTTTTGCCTGTCTGTTGCAGAAGGGATATACTGCTGCATCTCACCATTGATCTTTTGATACAGGATACTTTGTTTGGGAATGAGGGTATTGACAAAACCTCCATTGACAATTTCCTGATAGGAAGCCCCAAGGGTCATATAGGGCTTATGGGCTCCCGAAACATGGCAACCGGCCAGTGCACATTTGGTATTGACCATCGGCGCGATATCGGCTGCAAAACTTACGTTTTGAGGCGGGCCATCAGGATCGACTTTGGCATCAGGGAGTATCACATCTCTGTAACATCCTGTGACAAGCATACCCATCAACAATATGGATCCGATATAATAATTTATTTTTTTCATGGTAATGCTTTTTAAAGATTACTTATTGTTGAAGTTCATATTACATTCAATATCTATTTTGTCAGAGATACTGGTACTGGTAATACCAAAATCGCGGCAGTTAAACTGGAACTTCAATTGCAAACCGAATACACTGTACCCGGCTGCGGTACCAAACTGTACGTAAGTTTTCTTTATGTATTTTAATCGACCTACCAATGACTGGGTTAAAGGTGCAGCCAGATTACCCTTCCAGGTAAGATTCAGTGTAACGATATAATCATTGCTCAATGGGTCAAACTCAACTTTCGTGGTTTTGATTTTTGCCAGATTGGTTACGGTAAGATTCTGCACACCCGCTGTGATCGGAACGGTACCCAGGGCTGAAATATTACAACCTCCATCCCTGCCGGGTTCACCGGTATTTGACTGATTGATCTGAACATAACCGTTGAAATAGGTTTTTGCAGGATCGTTCTCATAGAAAGCCCATGAAGTATCTTTTAATGGCTGACCGGTTGTGGTATAAGTGGTCATTTCAGCATCGATCACATTGTGCATACCGAACTGGTTAAAACGACCAGTCAGCAAACCTGCTGCACCCACATAATTGGTAGACCACATCACGTTTGAGTGAGCCTTATCCAATTTCCATTGAGTGGAATCGCCGGCTGTCATAGTACCAGGAAGCAAAACACTGGTACCTCTTGTAATGACGGGTGTATTGGATGCCGGGTCAGGTAAAGGGGAAACATTATCATGCGTGCAACTGGCGATATATCCATATACACTGAAAATCACCAGAAAAACCATCAGTGTTCTATTTGTAAGCAGTTTCATAAAAAATATTTAAATGATGAATAGTGTTTCTTTTAATGATGTAAAATTATCCCAGCCTGATTCGCCCGGATATGACATCACTCACTTAGAAATATGATTATTGTCATATTTCCAGATGGGTAATGGAAGATTTATAGCAACCCGGACAGGATTGCCAAAGCACTAAAGGCTGAGAATCAATGAATAGACTAGCAAAAACGAAGTGGTTACCTGGTAAATGCAGGAATCATCCCTTTAAAACCCAACTGGAAGGAAAAGATGCAACTGTACCAGAATCTGTTCAGAACAATTTCTTTTTCCGGAAATAAGAAAGCGAAGTCATCAATATCAATAATACAAGATACAGCAGCAGACTGAGGGTATACATGGTCAGGTGGTTCCTTACCATTTGTTTATCGGCAGACTGACCTGTTGAGAAATGAATAATTCCTTTGACAAAAAGAAAAAAGAAAAGCAGACTGTGCAGGAAACTATACACCCCTTTTTTACGAAACAACGGGATCCAGCACAAGAGAGACAATAAACCCCAGATAGTCAATAGGGGATATTGTAATTTCTGTGAAAGATTACCGATGGTGTACACCGGGTAAATGTTTTTTAACAACAACCCCAGATATAAACTGCCCGCCAATGCATAACAAAGTGGTAAACTTCTGATCAGGGTTTGAAAAAACAGGGATGTGTATTTTCTGGTTTCGCTTATATTGATGATAAGGATGTATAACAGTGCATACCCTGAAAAAAACAACAAAAATTCCAGTTGCTGGAGATAAGCAATAAATCCGTTTTCCATTCAGGGAGGTTTCTGCAAAGTTCAGGGAATTTAGTCTACCAAAACCTAACTGTATCTGTTACATGGCCATTTCAGGAATAATTCGTACATTTGTAACATTCATATACTCTCTCTACAGACTGATCACTCTTCCGTGACAAAGTTTATCAAGTCAATTACGGGCAGGCTATATACCATCTGAGCAATTTCAGGTGTTTTTTATGTAAATTTTTATTTGTGTTATTTGACCAATTAAACCTTATTGAGCCCATCTTGAAGGCGCTCAAAACCGAGGGGTATACAACACCCACCCCGATTCAGGAACAAGCCATTCCAATCGTATTACAGGGCCGCGACCTTTTAGGTTGTGCACAAACCGGAACCGGTAAAACGGCTGCATTTGCCATACCCATGCTGCAACTGATGCATGAAAGAAAACAGGCCGGCAAAAGCCACAACGGTATCAAGGCATTGATACTCACCCCAACCCGGGAACTGGCCATCCAGATCGATGAAAGTTTCGCCGCTTATGGCAAACACCTCAATCTCAGTCACCTGGTTATATTTGGTGGTGTTTCCCAACAACCCCAGACACAGGCTTTGCGCAGAGGGGTTGATATACTGATCGCAACACCCGGACGTTTACTCGACCTGGTGGAACAACGTTTTGTAAATCTTTCGCAGATCGAATTATTTGTTCTGGATGAAGCAGACCGTATGCTGGACATGGGTTTTATCCATGATGTCAAAAAGATCATCACCAAAATACCGGCAAAAAGACAGACCCTTTTCTTCTCCGCTACCATGCCGGCTGAAATTTCCAAACTGTCAGGAACCATCCTGAACAACCCGGCCAAAGTGGAAGTGACCCCGGTTTCCTCTACCGCTGAAACCATCCAGCAATCGATGTATTTTGTTGAAAAGGAAAATAAAAAGCATCTTCTGATTCATTTGTTGAAAGACAAAGCCATTCAGAGCGCCCTGGTATTTACCAGAACCAAACATGGTGCAGATAAAGTGGTCAAAGAACTCAGCCGTGCAGGCATCGGGGCAGAAGCCATTCATGGCAACAAATCCCAGAATGCCCGTCAGCGGGCTTTGAGTAATTTTAAAAGCGGACATACCCGTGTACTGGTAGCCACAGATATCGCAGCGCGGGGTATTGATGTGGATAATCTTTCACACGTTATCAATTTTGAATTACCCAATATTCCTGAAACCTATGTGCACCGGATCGGTCGTACCGGAAGAGCAGGTGCCAGTGGTATCGCATTCTCTTTCTGTGATAGGGAAGAAAAGGAATTTCTCCGAGACATACAGAAACTGATTGCAACAGCTGTTCCGATAGTTACTGAACATCCCTATGCCATGAGTGATACTTCATTGACTACCTATAAATCCTTACCGCAAAGACCCGCTCAGCGTCCACGCCAGCAAAACGATAGAAGATCCTTTCGGGGTGGAGACAGCAGAAGGTACTCGGGTAATCATCCCTCCAGCAGAAACCAATAAAACATATAAAAGCAAGGACTCACCTCCTTGCTTTTTTTTGCCCTATATTTTTTACCGGCAGAAGATAAGCATCACGGGTTTCTGTAATTTAGTTGCCATGAGAAAAAATCTTTACTTACTGGCCACACTGGTGTTTTGCACCCTTACCTATGGTCAGAAACCAGCAAAAAAAGCCGCCTATTTTCCCTCAGCCAACACCTGGGAACATGTTTCACCTGAGGCATTGGGACTGAACCAGGATACCATCCGGTCTGCCCTGTCAATTGCGGAGGCAACAGAATCCACCAACCCGAGAAACATGGAGATCAACCATTACCGGACATTTGGCAAAGAGCCTTTTGGGGAAGCTACCGGGCCCTTCGCCGAGCGCGGACCTGCCACTGGCATCATCCTTTATCAAGGCTATATTGTAGCAACCTGGGGTGATCCGGACAGGTGTGATATGACCCATAGTGTTACCAAAAGTTTTTTATCCAGTGTTGTGGGTGTGGCAGTTGACAAAGGGCTGATCAACCGTGTTACGGATAAAGTGGCCCCCTATGTTCCCCCGATCGAATTGTTTACAACAGAAGATGCCCACCGATCGGCTGACCTGATCGGTCAACCCCAGTTACTCACCCCATTTGCAACACCGCATAACCAAACCATTACCTGGGATCAGCTGCTGCGCCAAACCAGTGACTGGGAAGGCACATTATGGGGCAAACCCGAATGGGCAGACCGGCCTGACAAAGACCCCAACCAATGGATCAACCGGCCCAGGAACCCGGGAGGAACGGTTTGGGAATACAATGATGTAAGGGTGAATGCACTGGCACTGGCTGCCACGAGTGTATGGCGCAGACCCCTGCCACAGGTTTTAAAAGAATATATCATGGATCCGATAGGCGCTTCCAATACCTGGCGCTGGACTGGCTATCGCAATTCCTGGATTGTGCTGGACGGACAACCGGTTCAATCCGTAAGCGGGGGTGGCCATTGGGGCGGTGGTATGTTTATCAATGCCTGGGATATGGCCCGATTTGGTTTACTTACCCTGCACAGGGGGAACTGGAACGGCAAACAGTTGTTGAGTGATCAATGGGTAACGGAGGCCTTAACACCAACCAAAGCCAATACTGGTTATGGGTACATGAACTGGTTTTTAAATACCAATCAACATTTATTACCCGATGCCCCTGCCAGCGCTTTTATGCATATTGGAAATGGCAATAACCTGATTTATGTAGATCCGGAACATGAATTGGTGGTGGTAGCCAGGTGGATCCAGGATACCAAAGCCATGAACCAGCTGATACAAAAAATCCTTTCCGCTTTACCTAAAAAATGAGAACCTGGTTTTTCAGAGAAAAAAAGAGGCTTTTTTGGCAAATCCCCTATTTTTGCGCCCTTTGAGATAGGCAGCTATTTCAAAAAAAAATTGAGCGGATGTGGCGAAATTGGCAGACGCACTAGACTTAGGATCTAGCGCCGCGAGGCGTGTGGGTTCGACCCCCTCCATCCGCACAACCTGATGAGTAATCAAAAACAAAAGACCCCTTCCGGGTCTTTTGTTTTTTAGCTTCTATACCCATAACTATAAAATCAGGTTTGTTGAATGGTTGGGACCAGAACCCAAATGCAGTCTTTCGATACAAATTTGAAAAACCGGATAAAAATTGCAACCGATTACATAATTTACAATGGAATGCGTAAAACCGTTGATCCAGAAACCACCATCCCGTTTCTGACTCTCAGATCAGGCAAAAAACCTGTCCTAATAAAGATCCGAATCTGATTAAAAAATTGGGTGGTTATTTCCTGATCTGGGAATAGTTCAGAACCGGCAACCTTTATTCTCAAACTATGTTCTGCGCCTTTTAGTTAAGAGTTCCATTGTCACCTATGAAAAATCCAATAGGTACCTATAGAAAATAAACGAAAACACATAAACTATTTATAATCGCTTCAGAACATAAAGATTTTTGGTATACAAAACGGAAGGGGTAGGTAATATTTTTCATTAGTGAACCCTTCAGAAAACTCAATAGACATACATTGGATTAATGTAAAATACAAAGACGATGTTTACTAATCATTTACCAGCCGCTTATTAACCAACCCCATATGAAGAAACGCTTTGCCTTAGTCATCTCATTGGGTATGTTCAGCAGTTTGATGGCCCAAAATATCATCGACAGTAGCCGCTATCCGAAACCCGTTCATTTTACCGCGCAGGAAGACCATGCAAATATGATGCAGCAACTGGGCATTCAAAAACTGAGACCGGGACCCAATGCGAACCAGAATGCCCCCAATCATGCCAATATAGAAGAGGAACTTGCCAATCCCTGTCCGGTTCTCCCTGATCCGCTGGTATTCAAAAATGGAACAAAAGTTACCACGGCCGAACAGTGGTACACAAAAAGACGGGCAGAAATCAGTAAAGATTTTGAAAGTGAGATGTATGGGAGTGTTCCAGCGAACACACCCAGGGTAAGCTGGACCGCAAAAATTACAGATTATGAATTTGTGGGAAGGACTCCTGTTATTGCCAGGCAAATGCTCGGCCATGTTGACAATACTGCCTATCCCCTGATAGATGTAACCATTAAAATGGTGCTGGTACTTCCCACCAATGTGAAAGGCCCGGTTCCTGTTCTGATCATGCTGGGATTTCCGGTTTTACCCGCTCCGGCACAACCCGGCCCAGGTGATATGGAAAAGATCAATGCCACATTCAGGGAGATGATGGTAAAAGCAAATCCTGAGATGAAAGAAATTTTTGAACGCTATCCGGCCTATTCCCCTATTACAAGGTTGGCAGGTCCCGGTTTTTTTGCACCTCCGACTACCAAAGATTCCCCTCCCACCGAACAATTGCTTGCGGCAGGCTGGGGCTATTGCACGCTCGATCCGGGTAGCATACAGGCGGATAATGGAGCTGGTCTTACCAGCGGCATCATCGGTTTGGTCAATAAAGGTCAACCCCGCAAACCGGATGATTGGGGTGCTTTGAGGGCCTGGGCATGGGGTGCATCGCGCGTATTGGATTTTCTCGAAACCGATAGTCTGGTGGATGCAAAAAAAGTGGGTATTGAAGGTGTATCCCGTTATGGGAAAGCCGCACTGGTTACGCTTGCCTTTGACCAGCGTTTTGCTACC
>JAGWTX010000715.1 GCA_028875955.1 Bacteroidota bacterium
AAACAGGGTGGATGATTGGATTTACTAAAAAATAGCATTATCATTGTGTCATAATGACGCATTGATATGAAAACTCCGAAGACCCTCAATTTACTGCTTGCCGGATGCATGGTCGTTTTTTTAGGTATCACGCTTGGCTGGAACCGGTTTACCCCAACAACCGAATCAACCGAAGCCGCAGGTTTCCGCGACCTGAATAAAAACGGGAAGATGGATATTTACGAAGACATCCACCAACCCATTGCAGCCCGGGTCAAAGACCTGCTTTCACAGATGACACTGGAAGAAAAAGCCGGTACTATGTTTATCAATGGGGCCCGGATACCCGATGACGGTTCTTTGAATGATTTTCAGGGTAAGGGTATGTTTGCCCGTATCCCCATCGCCAGGACACTGGTGTTGGACAAAAAGATGAACCATATCAATCTTTGGGAAGTGCCCGGTGTGCATGCATTGGCCACCTGGTATAACAACGTGCAAAAGATGGCTGAGGAAACCCGTTTGGGGATACCGGTCACGATTGCTTCCGACCCGAGAAATGCGTTTAGCCAGAATATTTTTTCCATGACAGCCAATGGATTTTCACTCTGGTGTGAACCACTGGGTCTGGCTTCCATCGGCGATACGGCACTGACCAAACGTTTTGCAGATGTGGTCAGACAGGAATATACCGCTGTCGGGATCCGGGAGGCATTACATCCGATGGCCGATCTGGCTACGGAACCACGCTGGCCCCGCATCAGCGGCACTTTTGGCGAAGACGCACATCTTGCAGCCGCCATGGTCAAAGCGTATGTGGAAGGTTTACAGGGACCCGTATTAGGACCCCATAGTGTTGCTGCCATGACCAAACATTTTTCCGGTGGGGGACCCCAGAAAGAAGGACTGGATCCGCATTTTGATTTTCAGAAAGGACAGGTATATCCCGGTCACAATTTCAATTATCACCTGATCCCCTTTGAAGCGGCATTTCAGGCCCATACCGCTTCCATCATGCCCTATTACGGGGTACCGATGGATCAGACACCTGAAAATGTCGGTTTCTCATTTAACAAAGCCATCATCACTGATTTGTTAAGAAACAAATACCATTATGATGGTGTCGTGTGTACGGATTGGGGATTGATTACTGATGTGCCGATGGGACCGGTGGTTTGGCTAGCCAGGGCCTGGGGTGTCGAAAAATTATCCGCCGAAGACCGGGTATTGAAAGTGATCAATGCAGGCGTCGACCAGTTTGGAGGGGAGAGTCTGCCTGAGATAGTGGTGAAACTGGTGAAAGAAGGAAAGTTGAAAGAGAGCCGTATCGATGAATCGGTTACCCGTTTGTTGCGTCAGAAATTTGAATTGGGCTTATTTGACAACCCCTATGTGGATGTGGATGCAGCCGTGAAAACGGTCGGTAAGCCAGTTTTTGTAAAAGAAGGGGAAGCTTCCCAGAGAAGGGCCATGATCCTTTTGAAAAATGCCGAAATAAAAACCGGAAAACAACTGCCCCTCAAAAAAGGTACTTTGAAAATCTTTGCCGGCAATATGGATCCCCAGTTGGTGAGTCGCTATGGAACTGTTGTGAA
>JAGWTX010000716.1 GCA_028875955.1 Bacteroidota bacterium
TACCAGACTAACTGTTTTATTAACAGATATTTCTATCGGTACTGATTCTGAAAAAATCTGTGCCGATAATCCCTTTCCGGCAATTAGCATCCCTATCAAAAAAAGTAAGCTTCGCATTAATTGGATTTTTCGGTTTCATCCCTTAGTAACACCCGATAGCCCGCTTTGACAGTTACCCGAATCTCCTTTACCTTTTTACTGAATAAACTTTTCGCAGCATTGACGCCAGCGGCTGTTGCCTGCGCTTTCAGTGAAGGATCAAAGGACATACCGCTGACAGATTGAACCGCCTGGTCTGCTGATTCCTTAAACACTTCCCTTCCTGCTGAACCGGGAATATTGATTCCTTCCAATCCATCCATATCGAATACCCTCAGTGCGACCGGATACAATCGGTTTTGAAACTGTATGGAAGGCACTTCGATCTTTAACCGGCCATTGCCAATCGAAGAATACCCGAATAGGAAACTGCCTTCCGGAATCCGTTGTTCGTTTACAAATACATCCTGTAGCAAGCGCAGCTTCACGACTGATCCGGACAATACCGTTTGTTCACTATGAACAACGGCAAGAATGGTTCCTGACTGCACTGAATCCTTAGAAACACTACCATCTGATAAAAAGGAATTCGCTTGAATTACTGAAGCCGTACCGAAAAAGCTTTTATCCATACCCGATCTTTTTGGGGTAACGGCAAACACCTGGGTTTGCCTATCAGTAGCAGATGCCTTTTTTGCAGGAGCAGGTTTTTGAATAGCCAGCAACTTGTCCAAAGTTTCGTTCAAAGCATCCATTTCAGGATCGGACTTTTTTGCGTTCAATGATTGCAGCATACTTTCCATCCGCTCAATGTCACTATCGGCTTCAACAAAACTTTTTCTTTCCGGTGTTCTCACATAAGCTGGCTCCTCAACCCGTCTATGCAAGGTTGAAATAGTACGATTCATTACTTCATTAGATTTCAAAACAGTATCTGAATATTGAGGAAAGCCCGTTGCAGTTTCCTGTTGATAATTCGGATCCATCTGGATCTGTTCAGCCCGTTTCACCGAATCCCTATCCGCCATCGCATAAAAACTCAGTTTATCCAGGACAGATGAATTCTTCAGATTGGCATCCGGCAATGCTGTGTTCAACCCGGATTTAACCTGCCCCGAGGCCTTTGCTTCCCTGCCACCTCCCAATAGCCAAAACAAGAGGAAAATAAAAGGCAGAACAAGTATGGGCAACACCATTAAAAACCTTCGCTGCTGTAAAAATTTCTTTGAATGCTGGTTCATCTGGTTTCGGTTTTTAAATCCCTGTTCTCCAGGGTTTCCCATTTCTCAATCAAAAACCCATGCGAATTATGGTCACTCCGTGAGACATTGCGCAAATAACCCTGGGTGATAAGATTACGCGTTACAATACTTGTCGGCCGGGTGATCCTGATTGTGGCGTAACACCGAAAAGCATAAGGTTCCTTTTCCGTATCCACCTGTACGCTGTCCACAGAAACCTGCTGGCTGATATTTCCAGATATCACGCCTGTGTAATATCCCGTCTCCTGTAAATTATCATACTGCTTTTTAGC
>JAGWTX010000717.1 GCA_028875955.1 Bacteroidota bacterium
TTTCGACTGGGAGAGCGCCTGTAATTCCTGCTTGATTTCCTGGATGGAAGCCGTTTTCATGGGTGCAAGTTAATCGAATCAGATATTTTTATTCTCAGGAAGAAAATGATATCCGTTCTGTGCGAACATTTCAGCCAGATTGTATATTTACGAAAACCAGCTGTTCCGGTATGCCATACGATACGTCGGTTCCTCATCCCGAAATATTATTTGAACTTGTAACCGTTACTATGCCCTTCGGTAAATACAAGGGTCGTCTCCTATGCGACCTGCCCGATCATTACCTGGAATGGTTTCAAAGAGAAGGGTTCCCCAAAGGGAAACTGGGCATCCAGCTGGAAACCATGCATGTCATCAGTTTAAACGGACTGCGCTATTTGCTCGATCCCCTGAAAAAACGATAAGGCCACCTGAGTAAATTGTTGATCAGCCAAACGATTTTTTGTATTTTCCCTATCCATTCACCATCTCGTTATCTGCCCTATGAAAACCAGCCGCCGTTCCTTTATTCAGAAATCAGGTCTTTTTTTAGCCGGAGCTGGTTTGCTTTCTCCATCCCTCCGTGCCGCTTTCGATCCCGCAACGATTACGGGAATACAATTGTATTCTGTGCGGGAGGATATGAAGCGTGATCCAAGGGCTACCTTGGAAGCGTTGGCAAAGATGGGATTCAGGTACGTGGAGCATGCCAATTACATCGACAGGAAATTTTATGGGTATCCGGCCGCTTCTTTTAAGAAATTACTGGATGAACTGGGTCTGAAAATGCTGAGTGGCCATACCGTAATGGGCAAGGATCATTGGGATGCAGGCCGAAAGGAGTTTACAGATTCCTGGAAACAAACGGTGGAAGATGCTGCCCTGGTTGGTCAGGAACTGGTCATCAGTCCCTGGCTGGATGAAAGTCTGCGCAAGACCTACGACGATATGCTGCGTTATATGGAAGTGTTTAATCAATCAGGGGAGCTTTGCAAACAATGGGGTATGCGGTTTGGCTATCATAACCACAATTTCGAATTTACCCAAAAGCTGAACGGGCAAACCGTATATGATATCATCCTGGCGCAGACAGACCCGGCATTGGTTGTCCAGCAACTGGATATAGGTAATTTATACGGTACCGGGGCAGATGCCTACCAGATAATCAAAGCACATCCGGGCAGGTTTCTTTCACTTCATGTAAAGGACGAGATCAAAACGGGAAAAGGCGAAATGAACGATGGGTATGAGAGTACGGTACTGGGTACCGGAGTGGCTAATACAAGGTCCGTTACCGATCTGGGAAAAAAATCGGGTGGCACCCTTCATTTTATCATTGAACAGGAATCCTATCAGGGAAAAACACCCCTTGCATGTGCCAAAGAAGATCTTCAGATTATGAAAAGCTGGGGTTATTGAAGATGGGTTCTTTTCTTATAAACGCCGCTTTCCATGGCATAGGTGATGATGCCAGCAATGCTTTTGGCACCAATCTTATCCATAATTCTGGTACGATGGCCCTCTACGGTTCTTTTGCTGAGTTGCATGGTATAGGCGATTTCCTTACTGGTGTATTCCCGGCAGATCAG
>JAGWTX010000086.1 GCA_028875955.1 Bacteroidota bacterium
AATGTATAGGCTATTAATTCCTAACCACAAATCGAAGCGAAGATCCCACGAATAGCGGGACCGCATACTACAGATTCCCTCCAACCTTTCTTTTGTGCAGTAATTTTTATTTAGCTAACTTAGTACTACCCCCCTTTATGATACGTCAACAGGTATAACCGTTGACAAGAAGCCTGATCCAGCACTAGAACCGAATACAGGTTGTGTACCATTGTCAATACTGTTTCCTTTGGTTTGCTGGTTGGGAGATTTGTATGAACTTTTAGATCCGGTATCCATGCCTTACGATATCCAACAATTCAAAAAAAGAACCTGGTTGAATCCACTGGCCCTGCATGCCATACTGAACCCGGGTGTCGTATATAAGGAATTGGTGCTGGGACAAAGATTTCCATTGGTGATGTTGATCGACAGGGACAAAAGCAAACCTATTGCAGAAAGAAGTTTTGTGCCCTGTCCGCATTGTCATACCGTTCACTCAGTCATGAAATGGTCGCACCGGAATAAAACCGCATTGCAAAACTGGTTTGGCTTATACTGCGATCATTGCGGGAAGATCATTCCCTGTTTATGGAACCTGACCAGTATGGCGATCCTGTTCATCACCTACCCTTTCTGGATATTTTTCAAAGATAGTTGGGAGAAAAAATGGCTGTTGAAACAGCAGCAAAGATTCTCGGGTAAACAGGAACTACATCCGCCGGAAACCAATAGCCTGTTACTGGGCATTGAAGCAGGAGGCCTCCTTTTGGTATTTGCCCTTGGTTATGACTACCTGTTTACCCAAACAAGGTTTGGATGGGGGGATTGGTTTTGGATACTGGCTCTTTGTTTACTGGTCGGTTGGCTATTCGGCCTTTTTTTGAAATTTGTGTATTATCCGAAAAAAAAGGAATAGGAATGGCGTATGGGTACATTGGTTAATTTTGAAAAACAATCTATACTGATATTTTATGCAAAATTCTGAGAGAATCAAACAATTGCTGATGTATTATTTCCTGATAATAAGTCCTCTGTTCTTATTGGTGTATTGTGTAAAGCATGACCTGATCAGTGATAACGGGTTCCTGGTTTTATTTTTGGGTTATATCCCTTACCGGTATCTCACCGATTATTATCGTTTGACAAGCAAGGGCGTCATTGGCAAAAAAGACTACCTGAAAGTGATCAATCCTTTCAGTACCAGTAAATATTTCAGGGAATTGTACTGGTTATAATGCATAACTGAGCTTCCCCTTTGCCGATGTTGGTCGCTGACCTCAGTTGTCCGGAAGAAATCATTTTAGCAATTTATTAATTACTCTCGGGACTAAAGTCCCCTTTTAGAAATCAAGAAAACAATGTAATCCCTACTCTGAAGAGTGGGGCAAGTTTGGATTTAGAAAAGTTCCTTTTTCTGTGGTTATTAGGATTCTTCTCAGAAGAACCACATCCCGCCGTTGTTGATCGCTGACCAACAACCTGCACGAATAGTTTGCTTCAATAGTATTTTGTATCAATAAAAAGAGTCCCCAATTGAGGACTCTTGATTATTTATGACGACTTCATTTTACATCAGGTCTCAACCGGATCCTTATTTAAAAGTGAACGCAAAAGACAGGATATCTGAATACAGATCGGTTGACTGCGTATAATGCCCGTACCTGATTTCCACCGTATTGATATGTGGGTTATTGAATACCCCATTGGGCGGCGATAAGTGCATACCCATTCCCATAAACTGGCTGTTCAGGGCCGACAGGGAATAATTGCTGGTATAATACTGGTCGCTTTCCGTATGCGTTGCAAATGGCGCAAAATAGGGCGATGCTGTCTGGGTATAATAACGGTAAAAAGGCGATAAGGAGAAGAAGGACGTTATCTTAACCGGCACTTCCAGTTCCGCTGTTTTGGAAGTGATCCCCCAATCATCCGTATAATAGCGGAAATAAGATCGTAACACGATATGATCACCCATAAAATAATTCAACCGAAGACCCACCGGCAGCTTATAGCGCGTGGATGGCAGGTTTTCTACCTTGGTAACGGCATCATTAAAGATGACCCGGTGAAAAGGCAGGCCCAGGTCGCCGTTCTGTGCAATCAGGTCTACACTCAGACTGGCCTGTAAACGCGTATTGATGATCTGTGCAAGGGATAAGGAGGCAGTGAATGTATTTCTGGGGTTGGAGGGAATAGAATTTTTCTCATCATCCGATTCACCTGACCCCAATGCAACCGTCCTGCCGCTGGCCGTGGTATAATAGGTTGGCCCGCTGGGTGTGGTGGTTACTGTGGAATTCGGGATCAGTTCAGAGGGATAGATCTGTTTCACCTTATCAAAGAATCCCGAAACCTTGGCATTGAATTCGGTATTGCTGCTGAATTTATGTGTGAGGTGCATATCCAGTCCAATGGACTTATAATTATACTCACTGGAATAATAGGCACCCAGTCCAAAAGCATTTCCCTTATCGTTCTCCATGGTCCAGTTAATGGCCGGATAGATCCTGGTTCCCTGCGTGGAAGAAGCACCAGTTTTGGAAACATAGGCAGATGATGCCGCGGTGTGATGATCAAAACCCATATCCAGACTCAGGGTATGTTTGTTGTGATCGCCATCCCATCCTACAAATTTCAATTCAAGTCCATTGGAAAGATCAACCACGTGTTCGTTACCAATCCCACCCATAACAGCAGAATGGTTCCCCTCCTGCTGGTAATAACTTGATACCAGGTTGATCTCTTCGAGACGCAGGGGTTTGGGATTATACATAACAGTGTCCCATTTGGAACGGGATTGCGAATAGCCATGCAGGAACATTAAATAGAGCCCGATGACTGTTAAACTGAGCTTGCGCATGTGTTCAGAATGAAGGTTTAGAAAAAATTTTCAAACAAATGATCAATTACAGCCGCAGCCACCACCGGTTTTTCCTCCGTTGGCACCGGCTGATCCTTCCCGGTAGTTTTGAAAATTGAGTTCATTCTTCTGACTTTTTCTGCTGGATAATGCCATGTCGGCATCGTTCAGTTTGTTTTTCTGGTACTCTTTTACATTAACGCAGGAACTAAAGCTCAGCAGTAAGCCTGCTGCCAATAGAACGGTTAGGGGGGTGTGTATCTGTCTCATGATTGCTTTTTTATAGAAATGTCTGTTTAGGTAAACCGCAGGTTTTTGGATGAATACATCACATCGAAGTCATCGATGATAATGGCTTCCACATTTTTTATCTGGTTGATCATATCCATCCCGGCTTTGATACCCATGATGGTAACCGGTGTTGCCATGGCATCGGCAATTTCTGCATTGGGGGAAATGATGGTGACACTTTTGATGCCCCTGACCGGCAACCCGGTCCTGGGATTGATGGTATGGGAATATTTTACACCATCAATCATCACATATTTTTCATAGTTACCCGAAGTGGCAACGGCCAGATCGGTTACATTCATATAGGAAAAGATCTTACCGGATAAATTCGGATTGACGATCCCGATGGTCCAGGGCTGACCGTTGGGTTGGAGCCCCCAGGTAGTCAGGTCTCCGGATGCATTCACAATACCACTTTTTACTCCCTCTGCTATCAATAACCGTTTGGCCATTTCTGCCGCATATCCTTTCCCGATTCCGCCAAAACCGATCCGCATCCCTTTTTCCCTGAGATAGACGGAAAAATCGGTTTCATCCAGGAGGATATTCCGGTAATTGATCAGCCGCACCATTTTTTTGGCAGTAGCTGCATCGGGCAGTCTAGTCATGGTGGCATCGAAATTCCATAGCGATTTGTCAACCGAACCATAACTGATATCAAATGCCCCCTGGGTGATCTGGGAAATGCGCAGTGACCGTTGGATCAACCGGAAAGTCTCTTCACTTACACATACGGGTTCAAAACCGGCTGCCCGGTTGATCCGGTTGGTTTCGCTGTCTTCAGAATAGGTGGTGAGCAATCTTTCGATCCGTTGAATTTCTGCTACTGCTTTATCGATCAGTTCCATCGCAGCCTCTTCTTCCTCCGCCACGATGCTGAGTTCAAAATGGTTCCCCATCAGGCGGAGACCTTTTGAAAAAACAGTACCTGATATTTCTTGCTTTTCGAGCATTGACCGGGGGGATGTTTACAGGAAATGGTGAATGTTACTACAATCTACTTTGATGGATGAAATATTTTCTTCTTTTGCTGCCTGTCCCATTCAATTTGGGATTACTTTAAGTTTTACAAATTAGAGGATGGTTGATTCAGATTCGCCAAAACCCTTTACAGGCTTACATTTCAGCGGAAAACTTAAAAATCGGTTAAACTTAACACATTCGATATTTTTCGAATGCGAATTAACACATTTCAAATGTGGAAGGTGTTCTGCATTTGAATGAAATGGTCAGGAATGCTTTCCGAAAACCGGTATTTAAAGCACTGTAGTATATTTATTCACTTTTATCAAGCAACAGGGAACCATGTCATTATTAACCGTATCCGGATTATCCAAACAGTATCAGCAGCAATTTGTCGTAAAAGAATTTTCTTTCTCACTGGATAAAGGGGACAAACTGGCCATCACGGGTGAAACCGGATCGGGGAAAAGCACCCTGTTGAAAATGATCGCCGGACTCATTCAACCTGATAAGGGAAATGTATATTTTGAAGACATCCGGGTCAAGGGGCCGCTGGAACAATTGTTACCCGGTCATCCCTCCATTGCCTTTCTATCCCAGCATTTTGAACTCAGGAACAATTACCGGATGGAAGAATTGCTGGAAATGGCCAACAAACTCCCAGCAGAGGAAGCTGCCACCCTCTTTGCACTATGCAGGATTGATCATCTGTTGCAACGGAAAAACGACGAATTATCCGGTGGAGAGAAACAAAGGGTGGCACTGGCCAGGCTACTGATCGGTAAACCCTCCTTACTCCTGCTGGATGAACCCTATTCCAATATGGATCCCCTGCACCAGCAAATCCTGGAAGAGGTGCTGATGCAATTACAGGATCGTTTACAACTGACTATCATCCTCACTTCCCATGAACCCAGGGACACGCTTGTCTGGGCAGACCGGATTTTGGTCATGAAAAAAGGCGGACTGATCGAATCGGGTAAACCCGAACAGATTTATCACTCGCCCGGTTCAGCTTATACCGCCGGTCTGTTTGGTCCGTTTCAGGTATTGTTCCCGTATGAAACAGAACAGTTGGGTGCTGCCATACCGGAAGCCCTTCGGGGTAAAAAGCTTTTGATCCGTCCGGAACAATGGCAAAGGGGCAATGGGGTATCGGGTGAAATCGTAGCTACCCGTTTCAGGGGCGCTTTTTCTGAAATCACCCTGCAGATAGGGGATTTACGGATTCAAATGCTGTGTATGGATACCAGGCTCCCAACCGGTGAAAAGATGTCCATTACCCTGAAAACGGCACAGGTATGTCAATGGTAACCAATAGGTAGCGGGGTTCCGCTTGCGTTTCCAGCCCGGATTAAACAATAAATCGCCGTCCTTTTCGTATCTTTACATAGGATTTTATCTGATTTACCTGCAGGCATACATGATTATGAAAAAAATTATATTCTGCTTTCTGATCACTTTGGGTTGCAGTCAGCTGCTGACAGCACAAACCACTGTGGATAAAACAGCTACGCCTATTGGATATTCCAGCAATCTTTCGCAGGGAAAAATCACTTTCACCAAGACCTTTGTTCCGGGGGATGGCAAACAATTCAATGCGGTGTATACACTGGCTGTCAACGAAAATCCCTCTATCAACAATGGCAAAAAGGAAACGGTTACACTTTCCAGGAATGCCCTCCAGGATTTTTTTTCAACCCATCCGGCCATTGCCGACAAATGGAATTCGGTTAACAAATTCATCACCGACAATAAGATCTCCCTTACAGACGAAAAGGGCTGGGTTGCTGCGATTCAGTATTTTAATAACATGCAATAAGCTTTTACCGGTTATCCTTCCTTCCATTTTTCTGAAATTATTCTGTAAATTGGTATCCGTCAGTACCATTACCTGAATCCTTATGGCATATGTGAAAAAGTATATGTACAGATTGATACTGACCCTGGTATTGATGCTAACGGGATTCCATGCCATAGCCCAGTGTCCCGTGAATATCGGTTTTGAATCCGGTAATTTTGACAACTGGCAGTGCAGTATCGGTACAGTTTCCGTTGTGAATGGAGGTACCGCCTATGCACTGAGTCCCTCATCGCCTACGTCGGGCAGGCATACGATTATAACTGCCGGTAATCCCCAGCAATTGGACCCATATGGGAACTTTGCCGTCAATTGTCCGAATGGCAGTAATTATTCCATCCGGCTGGGTAATTCCAAAACGGGTAGAGAAGCGGAAAGGGTGAGTTATACTTTTATCATTCCTGCCAATCAGAATAATTACAGCATCATTTATAACTATGCGGTTGTATTTCAGAACCCGGGGCATTCCCCCGCGGAACAACCCAAGTTTACGGCCAATGTTTTTGATGTTACCGATGGGGATGTACCCATTGGCTGTAGCTCCTTTTCCTATACCGCCTCTTCTGATCTGCCGGGTTTTCAGCAATCAACCGTAGCAGACAGTATATTTTTTAAAGACTGGACACCGGTCACCATCAAACTGACGGGCTATGCCGGCAAAACCATCCGCCTGGAATTTACCACCAATGATTGCACGCGTGGAGGACATTTTGGATATGCCTATGTGGATGTGAATGAAAACTGCGAATCACCTATCTTGGGCAATACTCAATGTGTTTCCGATACGGTTCAAACCCTGACTGCACCCTTTGGTTTTGCTTCCTATAAATGGTACTCTGCTGATTTTAAAAATCTGCTGGATACACAGATCTCGATCAGGTTTAAACCCTTACCCCCCATCAATACAGTTTATGCCGTTGAAGTGACTCCTTACCCGGAACAAGGATGTATTGATACCGTTTACACCACCATTCAATACTCGGCAGATACGGTTCATTTGCAATTAAGTACGCCGCAGGTAATCGGCTGCGAAGTAACGGGGGTGGATATTACCGGTAGTTTATTAACAGCAGGAAGTTCCCCGGGACTTACTTATACCTATTACACTGACCCTGCACTTTCGCATTATCTGTCTGCCCCCAAATTGATCAAAGCAGGCGCTACCTATTATATCAAGGGCACCAATAGCGTAGGATGCAGTGCCTCTGTACCAATTACGGTGCAGGTTTCACCGCCTGTAAGTGTGCCTGCTTTGTCTGATGTAACGGTTGCAAGACCGAATGTAATGGATATGAAAAAAGCCATCAATGGGGATACCACCGGATGGGTGATAACTTATTGGCTGGATTATGCAGCCACGATCCCATTGACACATCCCGATTCGATTGTCAAGAGCGGCACCTATTATATCAAAGCCACCAATGCAGGAGGTTGTTTTGACATTAAAGCCGTCAATGTGAATATTATAGAACCGGTTATCACCCCTCCCAATGCCTTTTCTCCCAATGGGGATGGCATACACGACAGGTGGGAGATCCCACTGATCTATCTCTACCCGGATTGCATAGTTACGATCTATAACCGGCTGGGGCAGGTTGTTTTTCATTCCGTGGGGTATAACACACCCTGGGATGGGAAATACAAAGGGCTGGATATTCAGGCAGGCACTTATTATTATGTATTAAAACTTTCCCCGAAAATACCCCCGCAGGGTGGCAGCCTTACGCTGCTGCGTTAAGGATGGATACCGCAAACTGTGATGAACTGATTCTGTACATTCGTACAGCAACCAAAAGCCAAACCACTCTCATGGAAGTAAAAATTGAACCCAGTTGGAAGGAAGTGCTGAAAACGGAATTCAGCAAACCCTATTTCCTGCAGGTGGCCACCCATCTGAAAACAGAGAAAGCCACGGGTGCAACCGTATACCCACCGGGGCAACTTATCTTTAATGCCTTTAACACAACACCCTTTGATCAGTTAAAAGTAGTGATACTGGGTCAGGACCCCTATCATGGTGCAGGACAGGCCATGGGTTTAAGTTTTTCGGTACCCGACAACATACCCATCCCACCTTCCCTGGGAAATATCTACAAGGAATTACACAAAGATCTCGGGATTCCGATACCCAAAACCGGTAACCTCACTGCCTGGGCAAGACAAGGTGTTTTATTATTGAATGCCATGCTAACCGTTCGTGCCAATGAACCGGCCAGTCATGCCAAAATCGGCTGGATGGATTTTACCGA
>JAGWTX010000718.1 GCA_028875955.1 Bacteroidota bacterium
CTGATCAGTTTAACCGGATCAGGTACGGAACCCGAAATAAAAAATGCCGGAAACTGATTCCGGCATTTTTTACAAATCCTTACGGGTTATTTTGCGGGTGTGATTACAATGTTCCTGTATTCAACAGGTCCATGATCACCCTGAATATAGATCGGGCCCGGTTCTCCTTCCCTGCTATCCAAAGCACCGCCGGTGATGCCGGGTATCACCTGATCACAGATCACGGTCTTGCCATTGGCGACTACGGTTACGGTTCTTCCTACCAGCGTGATGTCAAATGATTGCCATTCGCCCGCACTTTTTGCCACCATTTTGTTGGGAGTCAGAAAACCATAAATGGCGCTGAAAAGATCAACCTGTGGTTCGAAGCCCTTACTGTCTTCTACCTGTACTTCGTATCTGCCTCTTAAATAAACACCACTATTGCTCCCTTTTGGATAACGGAATTCGATATGGAGTTTGAAATCAGTAAACTTTTTATCGGTAACGAGATTGGAGCCGGAATGCGGACTGCTCAAAACCCCGTTTTGGGTAAGCCACTGGTTGGGTCCCATGGTATGCCATCCATCCATGTTTTTTCCGTTAAATAATTTTTCGGGTTTTCCCCAAACAACCGCTGCATCCCGGTTCAGAGAGGGGGCCCTGACACCTGTCCAGTTATAGGTCTTGCCATCGGTATACACCATGGTACCCACCAAACGGTCGCCTTTGAGTATAAAATCGAATTTCATATCCTTGTCGCCGGGTTCCCATTGCGGGGGGATGGAGAAATGATAGCTGCCATTTTGATTCACCACTTCAGCAATAGGCCGGGCACTGCCGAATGCATAGACAAATCTTCCAATCAGTGTTTTGGTGCCGGAATGATACACTTCCAGCCAGGAAGGAAGTTCCTTACCGTCCTTCTGAATCACAATATCCCATCTTCCCTGGACGGCATTGTTGTTTTCATGTTGTTTGGGAGCGGCGGCGGCCAGGGTTGCCGTGGCAAAAAGAAAGCCTGCCAGCAGAGACAGGGTGAGATAGCGAAGCAATGGTTTCATCTGTTTGTTTTTTAAAAAATTGGATGATAGTCAATCCTGCCAGGAAGCTTTACGCAAACGGGTTGGGTTTGTTTCATCCATTGAATAAATAAGTTTACACGAGAAGTGGATTCAGACAATCTACAAACATTCCTTTCTCTTATGCAATGCGCAGGGTAACAGCAGAATATCGGGTAATGATTATTTGCTGATTACTTCATCCTTGAATGAAAGTAATAATTCTTTGGCAGGTTTTTGCTGAGAAGCTGAAATTTTATCCAGACCGGACTGTGTAATGGTATATAAAAAAGTATCCGCCTTGATCATTTTTACCAGTCCTTCCGCTTCCAGATCCGTGAGGTGTTTATGGATCAAATCCCAATCAAAGGTTGAATGGAGGATCATTTCTCTGGGTGTACAGAGATACTGAACCGGATTGGGTGCTTCCTGCGAAATTTCAGCCAGGGTATGCAGGGTGGTATATTTGTTATCCATACCTTTAAGATAATTGCAAAGACCGAAATGTTGCATTGTCCTCCCC
>JAGWTX010000719.1 GCA_028875955.1 Bacteroidota bacterium
GTGCTGATCTCATTACTCACAGCCTGGGTCATCCTGATCATCTTTTTCTCAAAATATCCCATCAGTATAAAGGGCTTGTTACAGGTTGAGCATAATGAAGTCCGTCTGTTTCGGTATACTGTTTTGTATGCCTCCTTTGCTTTTATCATTTCATTGATCCGCGAAGTTGTCAAGGATATGGAAGACATAGAAGGTGACCGCAAATACGGTTGCCGGACGATGCCCATCTTATGGGGTATCAATGCAAGCAAGGTTTTTGTAGCCGTATGGATCGTTGTTTTGGTTGCTGCATTGATTATACTTCAGTTTTATGTATTGCCCTTTGGCTGGTGGTTAAGCGCTCTCTATTGTTTGTTGTTCATTATCCTGCCATTGTTATGGATACTGCAAAAACTGTTCAAAGCACAATCTGCGAAGGAATTTCATCTGATAAGCAACGTAATAAAAACGGTGATGTTCAGCGGTATCCTTTCTATGCTGTTTTTCTGGTTTTATCTTCGAGGTTAAATTATTGCTATGGAAAAAATCATTCTTGCTTCACAATCACCCCGTAGAAAACAGTTGCTGGAGTGGGCAGAGATCCCTTTTGAAATACTTGTCAAGCATACGGATGAAGATTTTCCGGCAGGTCTTACCAATGAAGCAGTTGCGATTCATATTGCCCGAAACAAGGCCATCGCTGTCAGGGATTTCATAAAAGAGGCTTTCCATGGGCAGCTTTCACAGAAAATCATTCTGGCTGCCGATACCATTGTCGTCCTGGATAACCAGATCATTGGCAAACCCCTGGATCGGAATGACGCGATCCGGATTCTCAGGTCACTCTCCGGTAAAAAACATTCCGTAATAACCGGCGTTGCGTTACTGCATCCCGATGGCGAACTGGTATTTGCCGACACAACGGAAGTGGTCTTTCATCCCCTGACAGACGACGAGATCGTTTATTATGTTGATAAGTATGCACCCTATGATAAGGCGGGTGCCTATGCCATTCAGGAATGGATTGGCGTGGTTGGGATTCAATCGGTAAAGGGAGATTTCTACAATGTGATGGGGCTGCCAGTCAGCCGTGTGGTGCAGGCATTGCATACGATAAAATCCTGAACCAAAATCAGGTATTTTCCCTCTGAACAGACTTTGTAATTTTTCAGCTTCCTGATAAAAGGAAAGTTATGAATGAAAAATTACTTCAGTTTATCTGGCAGTTTCAATATTTCAACCGCGACCAGCTTTATACCGAACAGGGTGAACCCCTTATTATTGAAAAACCCGGACACTGGAATCATCACCAGGGACCTGATTTTTCAGAAGCCGGTATCAGACTGGGAACCACCAGGTGGGTGGGCAGCATCGAGATTCATGTTGCGGCTTCAGACTGGTACCAGCACCAGCATGAAAAGGACAGCCGGTATTCCCGGATCATTCTCCATGTGGTTTGGCTGGCAGATGTTTGTATCACTGATACAAATGGGCAACCGATCCCGACACTGGTTTTGCAGCCAAGGGTCCCGAAACTACTGCTCGAACGTTACCGCAAAATAATGGAGGCAGGTGTT
>JAGWTX010000087.1 GCA_028875955.1 Bacteroidota bacterium
CGGTTTGTACAGGTAATCTGATTTTAACGTAAGTGTATAGTTATAACTCAGAAAATTACGGGTGGGTGTAAAAACATTATAACTGATCTTCCCAAAATGGGTAACCATATTGGGTGTTCGCAGGTAACCCAGGTCGTTGGGATCATAATTGTCTGAAATGATCGTATTGGAAAGCAGGTATTGCAGGTGCCCGCTGACTTTTCCATAGGAAAGCATACTGTTATATCCGTTGTAGCTGTTGATACCCGAGATCTGGCTCATCCTTCCTGCCCAGACAAAATTGTGACTATTGCTTTTATCAAAAAGGTTGACATCCAGACCGCTCACATTGGCATTCCTGTTGCCACCGCTTCTCCATACATTGGTATTGGTAAATGTGAGTGAGGATCTGTTGGCCAATGCCTGGTCCAGCACAATGATATTATAATTGGTAAGCGGTTCGGTTTCTATCGTGGTTTGTTCACCCGTTGTTTTATTCTCCAGTTCTGCATGCATGGATGCCCCAATGGCATTGAAGATACCGATGCCCAGCTTTTTTTTGGTTCTTCCGGAAAACTTGGATGCGTTGAGCAATTGCGTGATGCCGGGATTCTTGTTGATTTGCAGGTTGGGATCATTGGCCACCATTCCATTCACATCCGAATAACCACCGGGGGTACCGCCTACCCTGCGCGAATAAAACAAACCCGCTTTGTTGAATAATTCAATCCCCTCTGTAAAAAAGGGTCTGTTCTCCTGGAACTGCACTTCATAAGGGGTCAGGTTCAATACCACATTATCCGAAACCACCTGTCCGAAATCAGGTATGACCGTCGCATCCAGGGTGAAGCTTTCGTTTATCCCGTATTTTACATCCATACCTCCATTGCGCAAAAAATCTGTTTTCCTTTTTCCGCTTGCATAGGGTACGGTTCTGAAACCGGAAGTAATATAGGGCAGCAGGGATAGCCGTAAGGGCGGAAGGATCTTACTCACATTTTTCAAATTCCCGAACTGGTTTACAAAACCACTTTGGTTGGGATCCACTTTGTTCCAGAAAGCACTCTCGTTGGTTCTGCGGATATAGCGTTGAAAATTGACACCCCAGTTCTGGATTTCCTTTTTGGAGAAACGGATCGCCGAATACGGGATCTTCATTTCGAGCGACCAGCCATCCGGTTGCATTTTTACATTGCTTTCCCATACCGCATCCCAGGAATAATCACTGGGCAATCCAAATTGCGAAACCTTGCTGGCCACCAGTCTGCCATCGGTCTGCACATTACGGGAAGTGACCAGGAACTGAAAACCATTCTGGTCATCGTTATAGGTATCAAAAAATACACTGAAATAATCCACATCCTGTCTTTGTTCCCCATCCCGGGATGTCAGCTGTTTCCGGATCAGATCCGGCTGATCATAGAGATATGCCCCGATATATACCGCCTGGTCATCATATAAGATCCGGACCAGGGTTTTCTGGGAACTGGGTTCCCCATAATGCGGGCTATTCACGATAAAATTATCTGCAATGGAAGCCATTTTCCAGTCACTCTCATTCAGGTTTCCATCAATCTTTATGGGATCATGTATCCGGTAAGCAGCAATATCACGCTCCTGTGCAAATCCTGATAGCAACAGCAGGCTAAAAAAAACAGTCAGTATTTGTTTCATGCAAGTCAAAGTGGCGCAAAAATAGCGGAAACAGGAAGCTTCTCTCCGGAAATTTTTATCAGCGGTAAGCTG
Organism: Bacteroidota bacterium; assembly: GCA_028875955.1. Lineage (GTDB taxonomy): Bacteria > Bacteroidota > Bacteroidia > Chitinophagales > Chitinophagaceae > Sediminibacterium. Next base: position 1,726 of record JAGWTX010000087.1, read on the forward strand.
AAAATACAAACCTTTTCTGTCAGCATGTATAAAGGTTTTCGCTGTTTGTTCCGGTATTTACAGGTGTTTCAGAATAGCCAAAAATAAAAATCAATGGTATCCATGCAGATCTGCTCAATCAAATGGATGCCGGGAATACCTACCACATCCTTCTCACAAAAAAAGGGTTCCGGATCTGAGCATCCCGAACCCTTTCTGTGAAAACTGAAGTATTTTATGAGATACGTTAATTCATTTTTTTCTTAAGACTGGATACCTGCTCCTGGAGATTGGTTACCATGCCTGCCAGCTGATTCACATCCCAGCGGGGACCGGTATTGGCTTTTTGCATAATATATACGGCTTTCCAGACTTCCAGCACATCTTCCGAGCTTACATTATAGGGTTCATACTGCGGGTTATCGCTCAGAAGGGTGATTTTGTTTTTAACGCGGTTGTTTTTGATGATCCGCTTATATACGACACCTTCATTCCGGGAAAGCACCACATAGGTATTGCTGTTTTTCACGTCTTCCAGGTCTTCCACTTTTTCACCAACGATCACACTGCCACTGGGGGTGGGTAACATACTATCCCCTACAATTTCAAATGCACGGTATTGTCCGGGCCCGAGCATGGGAAGCGTAAACGTATTCAGTTCATCAACAAACTCAGGATCCCCATAGCCTGCCAGGTAACCGGCCGCTGCTTTTACGGGAACAAAGCGGATTTCCGACACTTCATTTTCCATCTTCATCTGTCTGCGTTTCTCCAGGTAACTCAGTGTCTTGGGGGCAGACAGATCCTTAAAAAGAAAATCTTCCAGACTCAGCTTGAAAGTGTTACAGATCATTTCCATCACTTCCAGCCTGGGTTCGGCGCGTTCTTCTTCGTAAGCACCTACCAGGGATCTTTTGATCTTAAGTTTGTTGGCAAATTCCTCCTGTGTCCAGCCACGCAGCTTTCGCAGGTAACGTAAATTTTTTCCGGCGTTTGACATAGCTAACTGATTTAGTTAGCAATTTACTAACATTTTTAGCTATTTACCAAATTTTTGACTATTTATTTTTATTGCACTCCGGAACAAAGACCGGTTTCATCACATTTTACCCAAAAATTTCAGGGCATGCCGTACATTTCTGACTTAAATCCCAGACATGAGAAAACTGTGTATCCTTTTCTGCAGCACCCTTTTTTTACAAGTGGCCGTTTCAGCCCAGCAGGTATGGACTTCAGACCTGATCCTCACACCCGAGAAATCGAATTTTGAAAAAACATCCACTTATGCGGATGTGATGCAGTTCATCCAGGTGATCAGGGAGAAAAGCCCCTATATCCAGGTCAGTTCCATCGGCACCAGTACGCTGGGAAAAGAAATACCGATGGTCATCCTTGCACGCCCGGCCATACATAACCCGGCTGAAGCCAAAGCATCGGGTAAACCGGTGGTGTATATCCAGGGAAATATTCATGGCGGTGAAGTGGAAGGCAAGGAAGCCAGCATGATGCTGATGCGGGATATTTTATTGGGGAAGAAAAGCCATTTGCTGGATCACCAGATCATCATCCTGGTTCCGATATACAATACCGATGGGAATGATAAAATGGCCAAAGGACTCAGACCCTCGCAGGAGAACAGCCCACTGGAGACCGGTGAAAGGGAAAATGGCCAGGGCCTGGACCTGAACCGGGATGGCATAAAAATGGAAACCCCGGAAACCCGGGGACTGATCCAAAATGTGGTAACTGCCTGGGATCCGCAGATGAGTGTGGACCTGCATACCACCAATGGAACCTGGCATGCCTATTCACTCACCTGGGCCCCCAGTTATCTCTACGCAGGTGAACCCGGGACCTATCATTTTACCAATGACGTGATGCTTCCGGCCATCAGTAAGGATATGAAAAACAAATTCGGCATGTTTATCGGACCCTATGGCGACTACAGTACAAGGGAAGGCTGGCCCCTGAAAAATTTCTACACCTATAACCATCATCCCCGGTATATCGTAAACCAGTTCGGTCTCCGGAACCGGATGGCGATCCTGAGTGAGGCATTTGCACACGAACGGTTTTACCAGCGGATCTATAGCACCTATCGTTTTGTAGAAGAGATCCTGGAATATTGTAATACACATGCCAAAGAAATCGTTCAGATAAACCATGCAGCAGAATCAGCCGCCATCCAAAATGTTTTGAAAAATGCAGGCAGAACCAGGAAGGGGGTGCGTTACAAAATGGTTCCCTCGCCCCATAAACTGAATGGCTTCAGAACCTATGATTATATCCCGTTCAGCAAACCGGATGGAACAAAGACCTATGTGAAAACAGGCAACGTGGTAACCTATGATTCTGTTACCTACTACGGATCGTTCAAGGATACGGTGAGCAGTCTGTTACCCCGTGCCTACCTGATTCCGGCTAGCCAGTCGGCCATTGCTGAAAAACTGATCGCACAAGGGGTAAGGGTGGATACCTTGACCCGGGAAGGAACGGTGAAAGCAGATGCCTTTATCGTTGAGAAATACAACCGTTCACCCAGGAAATTTGAAGGGCATTTTATGGCTTCGGCAGAAGGGAAATTTCAACTGGGCGGAACAAGATTCCAACCAGGAGATTTTATCGTGGACCTGGCACAACCCCTGGCAAACCTGATCTTTTATATGCTGGAACCCCAATCCGATGACGGGCTCCTGACCTGGAATTTCTTTGATGCCTATTTTGACAGGAATAATGTAAACACCCAGCCGGTTGAATACCCGATCTATAAGTTGTATACCTTACCGGAGAAGCAGTATTGGAAAAAATAGAATGGGTGGGAGTTTAGTCTTTAGTCTTTAGTCTTTGGGTAGGACAAGATGCTAAGATTAACCAATGCGCCAAGCACTAATACCCAAATCGCAACGAAACAATGATCCCGCAAATAGTAGGAGACCCCATTCGCCAAAGACCAAAAACCAAAGACTAAAGACCAAAGACTAAAGACCAAAGACCAAAGACCAAATCACAGCGAAGCTAAGATCCCGCGAATAGCGGGAGACCAATACCCAAAATTAACAACCCTTAACTCACAAGAATTATCTTAATCGTATCTTGCACCCATGGCGAAAGCAACCAGCAAAAAGAAAAAATTACCGGTGATCCTGATCACCAACGACGATGGGATTACTGCACCGGGGATCCGGGCATTGGTGGAAGCGGTTAAGGGATTGGGTAAGATCGTGGTAGTGGCTCCCGATAAACCACAGAGTGGCATGGGACATGCCATTACGATCGGGCATCCCCTGCGTTTACAGAAAGTGAATGTATTGGAAGGGGTGGAAGCCTATGCCTGCAGCGGCACTCCGGTGGATTGTGTGAAACTGGCCGTTGATAAAGTGATCCATAGCAAACCGGATATCTGCCTGAGTGGTATCAACCATGGCGCCAATCATTCGATCAATGTGATTTATTCCGGCACCATGTCTGCCGCATTGGAAGCCTCGATAGAAAGCATTCCCAGTATCGGGTTCAGTTTATTGGATCTGAGCATCGAAGCCGATTTTACCGCTGCCATACAATATGCACGCATCCTGGTGGAACATGTGCTGCAGATGAAAAAAGCAGATAAACATCTCTGCCTGAATGTAAACTTTCCGAAAGGTGATCCCAAAATCATCAAGGGCATCAAAATCTGCCGCCAGGCCTATGCAAAATATGAGGAAGAATTTGATGAACGCAAAGACCCGCATGGCAGAAGATATTACTGGCTGACGGGTGAATTTGTCAATTTTGACAAAAGCAGGGATACCGATGTCTGGGCTTTGAAAAACAATTATGTAAGCGTGGTGCCTGTGCAGTTCGATCTCACAAACTATACGCTGAAAAAGAAATTAGAAACCAACTGGAAATTCTGATGCTGACAAAAGACAACCGGATAATGGGTCTGGCCATTGGTTTCCTCTCTCCCATCCTGGGTTTTATTATTTATTATTTCATGCGTTTCCGGCTCTTTAGTTTTAAAGAGTTCCTGGAAGTGCTGATGATGCAAAAATCCTTGTTGTCCGGTATCATCAGCCTGTCGCTGATCGTGAATGTGGTTGTATTCACCCTGTTCATCAATAAAAGATGGGATAAGACCGCAACGGGAATATTTATTGCTACCTGTCTGTATGCGCTTACGGCACTGGGTTTTAAATGGTTTGCCTGAGTGTGGCTTTATTTACCGGAAGGCTTACCGCCGTTGACCTGTAACTCCAGCGAATATTTATACCGTTTGATGGCTTTGGTAATGGATTCGGCAATTTGCAGCTGACCCTCCGGACTGGTAATGAACGCTTCCTCATCGGGGTTGGATAAGAACCCGACTTCGATCAATACGGCCGGCATGGCCACTGCCTGTAACACCCAGATCCCTTTTTCATCCCTTTGTTTGGCACCCCTGCTGAGGCGTCCGGCTTTGACAAATTCCTCTTCCACGGTTTCCGCCAATGCCCGGCTTCTTTTGGCAAATTCCTGCGTACGCATGGAATTGATCATCTTCATTGCCGGATTATCGTTTTTTTCTATGGTCAGCAATGCCGTATCACTAAAATTATTCTCCATCAGCGCCTCCTCCTTGTCCTTGGTTTTTCCTACTCCCCAGATATAGGTTTCGGTACCCTGCGCCAGGTTGGGCTCGTACCAGGTACGGTATTTGGGAACCCGTTGCGTAACTTTCTTGCCTTTCCTTTTCACGGTCCGGGTGGTATAACCGATCACTTCCCTGTGACGGGTGGGCCCTACATCATTACAGTGAATGGAAATAAACAGGTCTCCCTTGGCCGCATTGGCCTTATTGGCTTTTACGATCGGGCTGTTAAAGACATCCGTGGTACGGGTCATGATGACTTCCACATCGGGTATCTGCTCATGGATCACTTTTTCCAGTTGCAGACCGATGGCCAGTGCCACATCTTTTTCTTCCATGTGTTTCCCGGAAGCCCCATAAAACTTACCCGCAGCCGCAGCAGAACCGCCATGACCGGGATCGATCACAATTCTTTTGAGGGGTTGTTTCTGGTTTTTATCTCCCTGTACGGGATCGGTTGTATATGCCTGTGAGAAAAAATAGACAAGTCCTATAAAAATGATCGCTGTTTTACGCATGCGCCTTCCCGATTGATTGATTCGCTAATCATGCTAAGGTAGGCAACTATTTGGTTTTGTCAGTTCATAAGGGCGCTAACTTCGGCAGTCGACAGGTGTTTATTAGAAACCATTAACAAACCCTGTCCGTATTTATGGAGTATTTTTTCGGTATCATTGGCGGAAAGCATAACAAAATCGTTTCTTGAATATTGCTGGTTAAGCTCCTCCACCGATATTTTTTTTCCATTGACAATCACCCATTTTGCATCACCCACAAAACTGGCAGAACTTCCCTTTCCGGATACCACTAAGGACTGGCCATCGATTTTGAAAAAGGTTTTTGTATTCCCCTCCATGGCTTTCGAAAGCTTTTGCTGAAACGCCTGCATGATTTCCTTTTGCCTTGCATCATCAATTCCTTTTTTTCCGGATTCGGAAGAAAGATTCAGGCTGGTATTTTTCTTTGCGGGTGATTCTTTTTCTTCTGTCACCACCCAGGTGATCTTCTGCTCATACAGGCAGGCTACCGTTTTACCGTTTTGTCTGGCGGGGATCCAATCGGGGCCTGTACTCAGTACTCTTTCCGCTTCCGCACGGGTGCCATAGCCGGGATCGTTTTTCGCATGAACCATACTTAGTTTACCCTTTTGATCCACTTTAAACGCAACGGTTACTGTGTATTTTCCAACCGGTCCTCCGGCATCTATGATCAATTCCCTGTTCAAGGTCTTTCTCAGGTAGGCATCCCAGGCTTTTTTACCGCCGGGAAAAGACGGAGGCACTTCAACCTTCGTAAATGTTTTTTCTTCATTGTGGGAAGCCTCATCCGTTTTGGTTATGATCTCCACCACACCGTTTTTACCATCTGCCCCATATTTTTTCAGCGCAGATTCATTCTTAAGCACATTGATGGATTGGATCTTATAAGGACTCAGGTATTGCAAACTCGTCTTTTTCCCATCAACCATTACCAATGGACTTGAACCATCGGGGTTATTGATGATCAGGGAGGAATCCTGCTGTTTTTTCATAAGACCCGAATCAACATGCTGCCCCTCATAACCATTCAGCTGTTGGGCATGGGGCACAGCCCGTACATTGGTTGCGAAAAGGGGTCGGTTATTGTTCGACTCTGTGGCCGCTGCATTTTTTGTCTTGATGGAAATAACCCCGTTCCTGGCCCTTTCACCATAAGAAATGATCGCTGATTTTCCTTTCAACACATTCACAGATTCAATTTTATTGGGATCGATCAAATTCATGATCTCTTCATTGATCACATTCCCGTCCAGTACAATCAGTGCCTTACCCAGGTCTGATTTTTC
>JAGWTX010000088.1 GCA_028875955.1 Bacteroidota bacterium
AGGCAGAACCCTTTTCCGCAAACTAAGTATAAGTACCCAAAAAATGGGTGTAAAAACGGTTGTCTGCTAAGAACCGATTTTATAATTTGGAAAGCATATCCCATATTTTGTTAGATATACTTCCCAAATGATACCTCATATTCACATACTCTTTGAATTCCTGAGTCTGTTGGTGGCAGTAATCTATTATCCGTATTTAAAGCCCGGGTTTATGAAATGGTTTCTTCCCTATCTGGCTTTTATATTCTTGTCAGAGTTGCAGGTTGCTTACCAGATCTACCTGGATGCAAACAAACCCAATGTAACTTTCTATTATTTCATCAGTATCCTGGAGTACATTTTTTATAACTATATTTTCTATCATCTGCTTGGCAGCCGGGTGATCAAAAGAATTGTCCGGTATCTCATCATTGGGGTTACCCTGAATTTTATGGCAGGTTTTCTTTTTGCTGCCAACAAACAGGCTTATTTATTGGTGAGCCTTGCCATATCCGGTTTTTTACTTTCAGCCATCGCGCAAGTGTATATTTATCTGAAATTTATTTCAGATGATGAAACATCCACACTCCTGATATCGGAACCGGGTTTCTGGATTGCTTTTGGGGTATCCATCTTTTTCTCAGGTACCTGCATCGTTTTTTCGCTTCACGACTTTATCATGAAGAACCAGCTTGAATTCTTTGGATTCAAACTGTATCATTTTGTCCCCCGTATTTTATCCATTTTTTTATATTCCGGCATATCCGTTTCCTTAATACTATGCAAAAAGAAAAACAAGATCTTGTTGTCACCATCCTGATAGCGAGCCTTTTTATCATGATGTTTAGCTTCATTGTTTTCCTGCTGGTATTTAACTATATCAGGCAAAAAAGAAAATTGCTGATTGATAAGAAGATCCGGGACGCACATTTCCAGCAGGCATTACTGGAAGCCCAGCTGGAAATGCAGGAGCATACATTGAATGGGGTAAGCCAGGAAATACATGATAACGTGGGGCAGATCCTGAGCCTGATCAAGCTCAATCTGAATATTTTGTCTATGGACGAAGCCAACCACGCGATCTATAAAACACTAAAGGAACTGGTAGGAAGTGCGATAACGGAACTTCGGGAACTGGGTGCCGGTTATCATACCGACCGGATGGTGGACGAGGGGTTGCTTTTCGGAATCCGGCATCAGCTGCAGATCCTTGAAAAAACAGGCAGATTCAAAACTATTTTTCATTCGGATATAGAAAACCTGTTACTGGAAAAGAGCACCACCATCTTTCTGTATCGTATGATTCAGGAAGCCCTGAACAATGTTGTAAAACATTCAGATGCCCAAACCATACAGGTAAATGTTTTTTATAAAGAGAACATGATCCATATTATTTTACAGGATGATGGAAAGGGTTTTGAAATGGAATCGGAAGAATTTAAACCGGGTATCGGGCTGAGAAGTATTCAGCAGAGAGCAGCAATGATAAATGCAGAAGCTTCCATTGTGAGCAAACCCGGATTAGGGACTACCGTCAATTTTGTATTTAAATACATCGGGAATGATACAAATCGCATTGGTGGATGATCACAAGGTGTTGCGCAATAGCCTTGGCATAATGATCGGGAAATTCGATAATTTCTCTATCCTGTTTGAAGCAGATAATGGACAGGACTTTATTGATCAGCTGACACCTGGTTTTCTCCCTGATATTGTTTTACTGGACATAACCATGCCGGTAATGGGAGGGGTGGAAACCGCTAAATGGATCAAACAGCATCACCCTGAGATAAAAGTGCTGGTACTGAGTATGGTCAATAATGATATGATGATCATCGGGATGTTGCAATTTGGTGCAAAAGGCTATATACTCAAACATTGCGAGCCAGCGGAACTCTATGAGGCAATCAATACCATCTATGAAGATGATTTTTTTTATAATGACCAGGTGACTGCCCAGATCATACAGAAAATCGCCTCTCCGGAAATCCTCGCTTTAAATAAACAGGAAATCTCCTTTCTCCGCTGGGCCTGTACAGACCTTACCCACAAGGAAATTGCGGTTGAAATGAATGTGAGTCCAAGAACCGTTGACGGTTATCGGGATTCCATTTTCAGAAAATTGCAGATCAGTTCAAGGGTAGGCATTGCCATCTATGCCATCAAAAACGGGTTTGTGCAGGTATAGTCTTGTTTGCTGTAACCGAATACTTAAAATACGGGGTTTTTCCCGTATGCCCGGTTCGAGATCCCACTTACTTTTAATAGGTAAAGAGTACTAACCCGGTAGACTCAATATCTACCCGTTATGCAGGAATAGTGGTCCGATACCGGGGGGATTTGGATCCACTATTTCTGCCTCTTTTACTGTTTTAGCAATTTTTGGATACAGACTACAATGAAAAGGAGGCTCAGCCTCCTTTTTGTATGATACAGTTTGCCACTCTTTCCCCATCCATCGCTGCACTGATGATTCCACCGGCATAACCGGCACCCTCACCACAGGGATATAAATTATTCACCTGCGGATGGGTAAGTTTTTCCGGGTCTCTGGGTATGCGGACAGGGGAGGATGTCCGGCTTTCTGTGGCAACTACAATCGCCTCGTTTGTATAATACCCCCGCATGTTTTTGCCAAATGCCTGAAATCCTTTTTGCAACCTTTCTCTGATGAATTTCGGTAATACCGCCCTCAAGTCGGATGATGTTACTCCCGGTAAATAACTGCATTCCGGTAGGTCAGCAGACAGTTTGTTGTTACAGAAATCTGTCATTCTTTGCGCAGGCGCCTGAAACAGTCCGCCACCTGCGGCGAAGGCAATTTTTTCAACGGATTGCTGGAAATGCATCAGAAGCAGGGGATCTTTTTCATCATATTTCCGAAAGCCTGCTATTTTCTGTTGCTGATTCAAATACATATATGCATCCGAAAGTTCTGTTTGCACAACCATACCGGAATTGGCAAAAGGATTGTTTCTTTTACTCGGGCTCCAGCCGTTTACAACCAATTCTCCGGGAGAGGTTGCGGCAGGTGCAATGATACCACCCGGGCACATACAAAAGCTGAATACTCCCCGCTCCTGAACCTGCTCCACCAGTCCATAGGAGGCAGGTGGAAGGGCACTGTCTCTGACCGGGCAATGATATTGGATCTGGTCAATCAGCGATTGGGGATGTTCTATCCGTACACCCAGTGCAAAAGGTTTGGCTTCGATCTGGAGTTTTTTTTCAGCCAGCAGGAAAAAAATATCTCTGGCAGAGTGACCTGTGGCAAGAATCAGGGCGTCCCCTGTAAATCGGGTCCCGTCTGCAGTAATAACGGCAGAAAGGGATTCTTTATTGATAACAAGATCCACCACTTTCTGTTCAAAATAAAATTCGCCACCACATGCCAGGATCTGCTCACGGATGGAAGTAATGATTTGCGGTAATTTATTGGTGCCGATGTGGGGATGGGCTTCGAAAAGGATTCTCTCATCTGCCCCAAACTGATACAATATTTGCAGAATCCGGTTGATATCGCCTCTTTTGCTGCTCCGGGTATATAATTTCCCATCACTGTAGGTTCCGGCACCTCCCTCCCCAAAACAGTAATTGCTTTCCGGATTGACAATCCCTTCCTTGTTCAGGATGGCCAGGTCCCTTCTTCTGGAACGGATATCTTTCCCTCTTTCCAGGATAATGGGTTTAATACCCTTTTCAATCAGTTGTAAAGCTGCAAATAAACCCGCAGGACCTGCGCCAATGATGAGAACCCGTTGGTGGGCCTGATGCACCTGCTGAAAATTTATTTTTTCATAGTGCCTTTCTGTAAAGGGTTCATTGATAAAAGCCATTACGCTCAGGTTGACCCATACCTGGGTTTTGTTTCTGGCGTCGATGGATTGTTTGATACGATAGAAGCCGGTGATCAGGTTGGGATCTGTGCCGCTCTGTTCTGCGATGACTGAGCGGATCATTGCTTCATTGGCCGCTTCGGCAGGCTTGAGCCTGAGATGGAGTTCTTTTTGCATACTGTTAGGTGTTTATCCTAAAAAGCGATGTGTCTATAAAAGAGGGGTAGGTAACCTGTATTAAAACGGCAGGTCATCAATATTATCGGATGGCGGCGGCATATCATGGTAATCCACCGGATCCGATCCATTGCCGGTTTGTCCGATCTTCATGGTTTCCATTCTCCAGGCGTCGAGGTTGGTTATGTAATTCTCTCTGCCTTCCTTCACCCATTTCGTGCCTTTGATATTAAACTGCACTTTTACTTCATCACCCAAAGCAAAACGATCAGGCATGGCTGTTTTATCCTGAACACATTGAAACTTTACATAATTGGTAATAACCCTACCCCCAATATCTTCAGATTTTTCAATCACAAATTCCCGTGTTTTAAAGGTTTCCGTCCTTTGTACGATATCAAATACGGCCACCAGCTTTCCAACAATTTCGTATGACATGATAAGATTTTAGTCGGTCCAAAAGTAGGATTAAAATTAACTAGGTCTTCAAAAAAAACGAATCAGGCCTTCAATAAAATTGTATCTTTCGAATATTAAGCCCTGTTTGTTATGTTCCGTAAATTTCTCTCTGTTTTAGGGATCAGTGTCCTCGTTGTTTCCTGTCATACAACGCAAACCCTGACAACGGTGCAATACAGGGATTACCAGATAGAAAACCAGTCCAAAAAAGATACCGGTCTCATCAATCTGCTCGCACCTTATGCCAGCCGGCTCAATTCCTCCATGAATACGGTAATCGGTTTTGCCTCCAGGCCCATGACTGCCAAACAGCCGGAAAGCGGGTTGGGTAATTTTATGGCAGATGCGATGTTGCAGATGGCTGAAGAAAAATACGGCATAAAGATCGATGGCGCATTTATGAATCAGGGAGGCATCCGTTCCTATATACCCCAGGGTAATATCACTATCGGAAAGATTTTTGAACTCATGCCTTTTGATAACCTGGTTGTCATTCAAAAAATAAAAGGGTCAGTGTTGCAACAGTTTTTGGATAAAACGGCTGCGGATGGTGGCTGGCCGGTCTCATCCGGAATCCGTTTGCATATCAAGAACAAGAAAGCCATCGATATCACCATTCAGGGTAAGCCGCTCGAGCCGGAGTACATTTATACGATTGCCAATTCGGATTATGTAGCCAATGGGGGTAGTGATTGTGCAATGCTGAGAGGCATTCCTCAAATCAGCAAGGGGTATTTGTTTCGGGATGCCTTGCTGGAATTTGTAACAGAAATGACAAAACAGGGTAAACCTGTTGATTTTTCCATCGAAAACAGAGTGGTCAATGTCAATTAACCGGAGAAAATTTATTGAGCAGTCTGTATTGACAGGATCTGCCCTTCTGACTGCCTCATTGATACCCAAATCTGTATTGGCTGCCGAAACCAGGTATCTGACCATCTTGCATACCAATGATGTCCATAGTCGACTGGATCCATTTCCGATGGATGGCAGTCGTAACCAGGGTTTGGGTGGGGTGGCCGCAAGGGCAGCACTGATTGATGAGATCCGGCAGGAAGGAGGGGAAGTGCTTTTACTGGATGCGGGAGATATCTTTCAGGGCACACCCTATTTTAATTTGTACAAAGGGGAACCGGAGATCAAAGCCATGAGCAGGATGGGGTATGATGCTGCCACGATGGGTAATCATGACTTTGATGCCGGACTGGAAAATTTTGCGCTTCAGTTACAGCATGCCAACTTTCCGATCCTGATCTGTAATTACGATTTTTCAGAAACTGCGATGGAATCAAAGTTCCAACCTTATAAAATTTTTCAGAAAGGCAATCTGAAAATCGGCGTCTTCGGAATAGGTATTGAACTGAGGGGATTGGTGCCGGATAACTTATATGGAAAAACCGTATATACACAACCCATTGAAGCTGCCAATCGTACGGCGGATCTGCTGCACAAAAAAGGCTGTGACATGATCATTTGCCTCTCACATTTGGGTGACCGGTATGAGGATGATAAAGTAAGTGATGAGATCCTTGCCCGGGAAACCTATGATATCGACCTCATCATCGGTGGTCATACACACCGCTTCTTTCCCGAACCCAGAAAATACAGAAACCGAAAAGGGGGCGATACCCTTGTGAATCAGGTAGGTTGGGCCGGGATTCAGCTGGGGAGGCTGGATTACAGTTTTACAGGCTCAAAAACCAAAATGCTGGCAAAAGCCCATACTGTAGTTATAGGGAAAAAATCAAGGGAATAAAAAATTTTTTTTTCAACATAAAGTCTACATATTCGCAGCCCCAATTTATTTTTTTTTACTTATCCACATGTGGAAAAAATAGGATAACTTGATGGTTGGATAGTGAAAAAGAAGGCAGGTAAACAAACGGAAAATAGTAACTCATTATAAATTCTTTTTTATCGTATGACAAAAAATGCTGAATCAGTCTGGAGCAATTGTTTAAAGATCATCAAAGACATTGTAGAATGGCAACATTTTAAAACCTGGTTTGAACCCATCAGCCCGGTAGAACTTAAAGGCAATGTATTACTGATTCAGGTACCCAGTCAATTTTTTTACGAATACCTGGAAGAGCATTATGTGAACTTACTGGCCAAAACACTCAAGCGTGAATTAGGAAAAGAGGCCAGGCTGGAATACCGCATCATGGTTGACAGTGGAAATACAAATGGCAGGAATGGTTCGATGGATGTGCCTGCAAGTAATATGAAGACCTATAATAACAACGAAATGAATTTTCCACTGGTGATCGATAATCCGGTGAAGAATCCCTTTGTTATCCCGGGTCTGAAAAAAATGCAGATCGACCCCCAGCTGAATCACATGTATGTGTTTGATTCTTTTATTGAAGGGGATTGTAACCGGGTGGCGCGCAGGGCGGGAAAAACGGTTGCGGAAAAACCAGGTGCCAATTCGTTTAACCCACTGGTTATCTATGGTGGGGTGGGACTGGGTAAAACCCATCTGGCACAGTCTATCGGAAACGACGTGAAAAGGCTGCATCCCGGTAAAGTGGTATTGTATGTGAGCAGCGAGAAGTTTATCAATCAGTTTCAGGACCATAGCCGGAATAACGCCATCAACGATTTTATTCACTTTTACCAGCTGATAGATGTTTTGATCATTGATGATGTGCAGTTTTTCAGCCGGGCCGAAAAAAGCCAGGATGCTTTTTTTGCGATATTCAACCATCTGCACCAGAGCGGTAAGCAATTGGTACTGACATCCGATAAACCGCCCAAGGACCTGGATGGCATGCAGGAGCGTTTGCTGAGCCGTTTCCGCTGGGGCCTGAGTGCAGATCTTCAGATACCCGATTACGAGACCCGTATCGAGATCCTGGAAAAGAAAATGAAGAATGACGGATTGGATATGCCAAAGGAAGTGGTGAAATATGTGGCGTATAATATCAATACCAATGTCCGTGAACTGGAAGGTGCTTTGATTTCATTACTGGCACAATCATCCCTGAACAAAAAGGATATTGACGTAGAACTTGCCAAAAAAGTGCTTCGTAACTTTGTAAAAACCAGCAGTAAGGAGATCACCATCGATGCCATTCAGAAAATGGTTTGCGAATACTTTGATGTTTCCTACGACAAACTCCTGCAAAAGACCCGTAAAAGGGAGATCGTGCAGGCAAGACAGATAACCATGTATCTGGCCAAAGCCTTTACCAAGAATTCACTCAAAACCATTGGGGAACATTTTGGGGGAAGAGACCATACAACCGTGATCCATTCCTGCCAGACCGTTAAGGATCTGATGGATACCGATTCCATTTTCCGTGAGAATGTGATGGAACTTACCCAGAAAGTGCAGCTGGCGGCAATGTAGTTTGGGGTTGGGTGTTTGGAGTTCCCATTGAAATAATCTGTAAGAGATAGTGCCGATTATCCAGTAATCGGCACTTTTATTTATAATAACGCCAAACGCCTAACTCCCAACCCCAAACTTTTCACCTACATTTTTGGCAGTTACCTGACAGCAACCTATTTTTGCAACCCTCTCTGAAAAGAGCAGGAACGGTGAGGTGGGTGAGTGGCTAAAACCAGTAGTTTGCTAAACTGCCGTACGGGTCAAACTGTACCGAGGGTTCGAATCCCTCCCTCACCGCTTTATCCGCCAAAGCTGG